>DASZWL010000168.1:0-4876 GCA_035546695.1 Rhodanobacteraceae bacterium
CCGTCGAGCAGCAGCGGCACGACGCGCCAGCGGTCGCCCATCGACTCGAGCTCGGCCGGCGTGCAGAGATCCTCGAGGAACGCGCGCACTTCCGCCGGATCGGAAAGCGACGCGAGCGCCCGCGCGAGCGCGTTGAGGGTAGCGTTCGCGTCGCGTCTTGGAAGGGGCTCAGGGCGCTGCTTCATTTCGATCAACGTATTAACGTGCTAATACATTAAGCAATCGGCGGCGCGGCGTCAAGCGAGGCCGGCAACGTGACGCTGCCGGCGTGCTGATGCGCCGGGTCCCGAGAGAGGGATCGTCGGGCGATCTGATCGTTTCGTAAGAAAAGGTCGGCGAGGCTTCGTTCCCGAAGAGGCGCGAAGTCTTGCCTTCCCGCTAGTGTGGTATTCCACGAGTCAGTTGAACGATCTCGTTGCGAATTTTTCCTTGGCTCGTCATCCCGGCGAGGGCCGGACAAGCGCAAAGCGCGCAGAACGTCCGAAGAACAGCCCCCGCAGGGGGCGAGCGCAGCGAGTAATCCAGCTCTTAAGGCTCCACAAGCTGGATTCCGGCCTTCGCCGGAATGACGAGCCAGGCAAGAATCGTTCAACCTATTGCGAGACACTACACCAGTAGCGAAGGCTTTCCGCTCTTCCCGCTCGCGGGAGAGCGGAGGGTGAGGGCAGCCTTTCGTCCCAGCGGCGGCACTTCGACTTCCCTCACCCGCCGCGCTTCGCGCGTCGGCCTCTCCCGCGAACGGGAGAGGCGACAAATCCGTGGCTGTCGAAAGCGAAGTGAGGATTCGCGGTATGGACGCGGCTCAGTCGCCGTCGAAACCGTCGCCGAAGATCGCATCCGGCGTTGCGGGAACGTAGATCTCGCTCGCGCCGACGAACTCGAGCGGAAAGAATTGCGCGGTCTGTCCGCCGACGATGAGCACGCTGCCGTCGGGCAATGCCGTCGCCGTGTGGTTGAGTCGCGCATGGGCCATGCTCGCGGTCGGCTCGAACGCGCCGGTCGATGCATCGTAGAGCTCGGCGCTCGCCAGCGCGGGATCGATGCCGCTCGGCTGTCCGCCTGCGACGAGATAGTCGGCGCCCGGCAGCGGTGTCGCCGTCATCGAGGCGCGTACCTGAACGAGCGAGGAAGTGGACGTGGAGAACGTTCCCGCCATCGGATCGTAGTCTTCGTCATAGGTCAACGGCGTGCCCGTAGGATCGTTCTCGGTTCCTCCGACGAAGAGCACGTGATCGTTCGCGAGATGCAGCATCGCGCCCGCCAGGCGATAGCCTTCGTGGAAGCCCGTTTGCGCGAAGAGACCGGTGGACGGATCGAAGAGGTCGGCGACGTTCTCGTCCGGCGCCGCCTGATTGACGCTGCCGCCGGCGATGAGGATGCTCCCGTTCGCGAGCATCGTGGACCTCGCGGCGGAGTCGAAACTGTCGGTCAGGAGATTCGCCGTTTCCGCGAACGTTCCGTCGGCGGCATCGAAGATCTCGCCGGATAGCACTGCGAAGCCCGCACCGTTCACGGTGCTGACGCCGCCCGCGATCCAGATGTTGCCGTCCGGCAGCCGCTGGACCTGCGCGCCGGAACGGTCCGTGACGAGCGAGCCGGTCGGCGAGAACTCGCCGGTCGCGGGATCGTAGAGCTCGGCGCTCGCGATCGTCGTCCGCGTCAGATCCTCGCCGCCCGCGACGAGTACGCGTCCGTCGTCGAGCGCGGCCATCATGAAATGGATGCGCGCGGTCGCCATGCTGCCGGTCGCCGAGAACGTATTCGTCGCGGGATCGTAGATCTCCGCGCTCGCGAGCGCAGAGATCTGGGGAATCGAAGGATCGCCGCCGAGGCCGCCCGCGACGAGCACGCGCCCGTCCGCGAGGCGGACGGCCGATGCCATCGTGCGGGCTTCGATGAGATCGGGTCCGGCGACGAATTGCCCGGTCGAGCCTTCCACATGTGCACGATTGGCGATGGCGGATACGGGATTTGCGAATCCTTGCGAATACCCGACGAGCGGACCCTGCCTGACGGCGTGGCCTCGCGTCGTCGTCGGAGGGGCGGAAGCGGCAAACGCCGAGCCGGCCGCGAGCAGGAATGCGGCAATGCCGCATCGGAATACGGTGGGACGCATCGGTTCTTCCTCGGTGGGCAACAGGCGCGTTCACGATGCCGGGAAAACCTCGACGGCGCATTCGCGCGGCCTTGGGATAACCTGTCCCAATCCTTTTTTCGCGCGATCAGCGCGCGAGCGTGCCGAATGTGCGCCGGTCACCGAGACGGCGATCGGGCTCCTGCGTGCTCGAAGGTGCCTGCGCGAGTCCGGGCGGAACGATGCGCTCGCCGGCGAGACTCTGCGCTCGTTCGAGCGCGGCATGCCAGGCCCCGGTCTGCCCGAGCGCGTGATAGAGCCGCACCTGCACGAGCGCGGCGTCGTAGTTGTGCGGCGCCCATGCCGAAACGCGCTCGGCCACGAGCGTCGCCTTGCCGAGATCGCCCTTGTCGACGAGAAAATCGAGATACGCCGACGCGACCTCGAGAATCTCGAACGGCACGCGCGCGGCGTCGGCATCGGCGAGCGCCTGCTCGAACGCCGATGCCGCGTCCTCGCGATTTTCCGAGGCGGCGACTTCGACTTCGGCCTTGGCGAGCGAGGCGTAGACGCGCGCGAGATCGTCCGGGCTCTTCGCCGCCCACGCCGCGAGCGCCGTGCTCGATTCCCGCGCGCGGTCGCTTTGCTGTTGTCGCAGCTCGGCTCTGACCAGCATCAGCCAGGCACGCGCGTAAAGTTGAGGATAATCGGCGTCCCAATGCGCTTTCAGCGTGCGCGTGGCTTCATCGGCCGCCTTCGCATCGGCGCCGATCGAGAGCGCATGCTCGGCCTCGAGCTCGCTCGCCCACGCGATCCGCACCTCGTCGCCTGCGTCGTGCGGCAGCTCGCGCAGCGCGCGGAGGAGCTGGAGTGCTTCGTCGGTCCTGCCGACCGCGAACAGCGTCCACGCCCGGATGACGCGCGCGTACTCCGCCAGCTGGCGATCGGCCACTTCGTCGATGAGCGTGCGAAAACGCAGGTCTTCGGCGCCGGCCGCGACCGAATCGAGCAGGAGCACGCGCGCCTTCGCGAGATTCTCGCGAATCCTGAGCTCACGGTTCGGCACGTCGAAAGCCGCGATTTCGCGCACGGCACGCTCGAAATACGGCACCGCTTCGGCATAGCGGTTGCGTGTCTCCTCGAGCACGCCGATGTTGCTGTCGAGGCCCGTGAGCGCCAGACGGTCGCCGCTGCTTTCGAGAAGCACGCGCGCGCGTCCGAAATCGAAGAGCGCATCGTCCGGACGATGCAGAACGCTGCGCAGTCCGCCTCGGCTGCTGAGGACGACGCCGAGCTGGTAACGCGCGGCCGGATCGCTTTCGCCGTCGAGCAGCGCGACGGCTTCGCTCATTGCCGTATCGGCTGCCGTGTAATCGGCGAGCCGCATCTCGGCCATCCCGAGACCCTTGAGCGCTTTCGCGCGCAGCAGCGGATCGTCGGTCGCGGAGACGCCGTCGGAGATCGCCGCGAACGCCTGCCGCGCGGTCTCGGGCCGGCCCGAATAGAGATCGATGACGGCGCGCTGATAGCGAACCTCCGGCAGCGAGCGCTGGTCGGACGGCGCCTGATCGAGCACGCGGAGCGCAGCATCCATGTGATCGGAGAGGATCGCCGCCTGCGATCGCTGCAGCAGCGCGTCGAGCGCGGAGTCTTTCGCGAGCGGAGGACGTCCTGCGCCGGGGAGTGCAAGCTGCACTGCAAGCTCGTCCGCGGCCATCCGCGCGGCGGCGACGATATCTTGCGATTCGCCGACACCGGCGGCCGGGGACGCGGCGCCATACGCCGGTCGCAGCGCGACGCGCCAGCCGCCGACGGCCGGTTCGACGAGGCCCGATACGACCAGTGTCGCGCCGGCCGCTTTGGCCAGCACCGCGGCGTCCGGAGCTGCGGATTCTCCGTGCGTGCCGCGCAGGAGCGCCATCGTGTTGTCGCTCGGCACGACCGGAAGCCCGGCCTCGCGAAGACGCGATGCGACGAGATCCATTCCGCCGAGGCGCATCCATTCGAACGCGCTGTCGCCGTCGATCTCGAGCGGCATCACGATCGCGAGCGGCGTGCGTGCGACGGAGTCGGCGCGTGCAGGCGGCACGATCGCGCGATCGCGCAGCATGGCGCCGATGGCGACGATGCACGCAACGGCCGAAAGTCCGATCGCGGCCGCAAGCCATCTGCGGGATGGAAACCGGCGGGCGACGGGCGATACGGCCCGCGGTGCGTCATGCGTCGAAGCCGGTGCGGCGTCGATGATCTCGACCGGAGCGACCCATGCGTAGCCGAAGCGCGGCACGGTCCGGATCACGGCGCGCTCGCCTCGCGCATCGCTCAGTGCGCGACGTGCGCGAAGAACGACCTGATCGAGCAGGTTGTCGGCGACGGCCGTGCGTCCCCAGATCGCGGTCATCAATTCGTCACGTCCGACCGCGCGAGCGCGATTGCGCAGGAGATACTCGATGCAGTCGAACACGCGGATCGGCAGCGCGATGCGGCGCTCGCCCTGCCAGAGCTCGCGCCTGGCCGCGTAGAGGCGGAACTCGCCGAAGGAAAAGGCGCCGGAGGTCACGCGAGGATATGACGCACTCCGCGCGGCGTTTGTCAACTTGACGCCGGCAGGCCCGGCTACCGCGCGGCACGACGGGCGTGCCGCGCGGCGCTGCGCGAATCAGTAGCCGATCCGTATCTGCGGCGAGTCGACGTTCGGAAACGGCTCGACCGTGTAGCCGCACTGGACGCCGTCGCCGGTCGTCCACGCCGACCAGGGGAACTGCAGCGAACGCACGGCGGCGGTGCTCGCGAGCGGCACCT
>DASZWL010000169.1:0-3768 GCA_035546695.1 Rhodanobacteraceae bacterium
TGGACGTCGAGGCGATCAGCAAGGCCGACTACGACACCGCCGCCGCCGATCTCAAGGCGAGGCAAGCCGCGGTCGCGCAGCAGGAAGCCGTCGTCGCGAAGAAGCACCTGCGCGCGCCGTTCGACGGCCGCGCCGGCATCATCACGCTCAGCAAGGGCGCCTATGTCAGCGCGGGCACGACAGTGACGACGGTGCAGCAGCTCGATCCGCTGTACGTCGATTTCTTCGTGCCGCAGCGCCATCTCGGCCTTCTCAAGATCGGCCAGAAGCTCGCGCTGAAGCTCGATGCGTTTCCCGACAAGTCGTTCGAAGGCAAGGTCAGCGCCGTGAGCCCGAAAGTCGACGGCGACACGCGCAACGTCAAGGTCGAGGCGACCGTGCCGAATCCCGATCGAGTGCTGTTGCCCGGCATGTTCGCGGATGTCGCGGTCGACGTCGGCCAGAAGGAACGCCAGCTGACGCTGCCGCAGACCGCGGTCACGTTCAATCCGTACGGCGAGACCGTGTTCGTCGTCCATCGCTCGGACAAGAAGGACGAGAAGGGCCAGCCGGAAATGCCGACGGCACAGCAGGTCTTCGTCACGACCGGCGACCGTCGCGGCGATCAGGTCGCGATCGTCACGGGCATCAAGGAAGGCGACGAGGTCGTCACGAGCGGTCAGCTCAAGCTCAAGAACGGCACGCCGCTCGTGATCGACAACTCGACGCCGCCGCCGAACAGCCCGAATCCGACGCCGCAGGAGCATTGAGGAGACGGCGCGCGCCCGTCCGTTCCCGCGACGGACGCGCAAAGAGATGAAACGGCGCGGCGGATGCCGCGCGTCGCCGGGCAGGAGCCTCGAAGGATCATTCCATGAAGTTCACCGATCTCTTCATCAACAAGCCAGTGCTGGCGATCGTCGTCAGCCTGCTGATTCTCGTGCTCGGATTGCGCTCGGTCGGCGATCTCACCGTGCGCCAGTATCCGCAGACCGAGAACGCGGTCGTGACCGTGTCGACGGCGTACTACGGCGCCGACGCCGAGACCGTCGCGGGCTTCATCACACAGCCGCTCGAAGCCGCGATCGCGCAGGCGCAGGGCATCGATTACCTTTCCTCGTCGAGCCTCTCGGGCGTCTCGACGATCACGGCGACGCTGCGCCTCAACTACGATTCGAACCGCGCGCTGACCGAGATCCAGACGCAGGTGAGCTCGGTGCGCAATCAGCTGCCGCCGCAGGCGCAGCAGCCGGTCATCTCGGTGCAGCTCGGCCAGACGACCGACGCGATGTATCTCGGCTTCTTCTCCAAGACGCTGCCGACGAACAACATCACCGATTACATCCTGCGCGTCGTCAAGCCGCAGCTCGACTCGATCGACGGCGTGCAGACGGCCGAGATCCTCGGCGCGCGCCAGTTCGCGCTGCGCGCGTGGCTCGATCCGAAGCGCCTCGCCGCGCACGGCGTCACCGCGGCCGACGTCTACAGCGCGCTGTCGGCGAACAACTATCTCGCCGCGGTCGGCGCGAGCAAGGGCGACGCGGTGACGGTGCCGCTGACCGCGTCGACCGATCTGCATTCGGTCGAGGAATTCCGCAAGCTCGCCATCAAGCAGAAAGACGGCGCGATCGTCCGCCTCGAAGACGTCGCCAACGTCGTGCTCGGCGCCGAGGATTACGATTCCTCGGTCTCGCTCGACGGCCAGCAGTCGGTTTTCATCGGCATCAAGGTCGCGCCGGACGCGAACATTCTCGACGTCGCCGAGCGCGTGCGCACGACGTTCCCGAACATCCAGAAGCAGCTGCCGACCGGGCTCAGCGCGAACATCGGGTACGACGCGACCGACTTCATCAACACCTCGATCCGCGAAGTCGTCAAGACGCTGATCGAGGCGCTCGTCATCGTCACGATTGTGATCTTCCTGTTCCTCGGCAGCTTCCGCGCCGTGATCATCCCGGTCATCGCGATGCCGCTGTCGCTGATCGGCTCGTTCTTCGTGATGCTCGCGCTCGGCTATTCGATCAACCTGATCACGCTGCTCGCTCTCGTGCTTGCGATCGGACTCGTCGTCGACGATGCGATCATCGTCGTCGAGAACGTCGACCGTCACATGAAGGAGGAAGGCAAGACGCCATTCGAAGCGGCGCGCATCGCCGCGCGCGAGCTCGGGGGCCCGATCCTCGCGATGACGGCGGTGCTGATCGCGGTGTACGTGCCGATCGGCTTCCAGGGCGGATTGACCGGCGCGCTCTTCACCGAGTTCGCGTTCACGCTCGCCGGCGCCGTGACGGTTTCCGCGATCATCGCGCTGACGCTGTCGCCGATGCTGTGCTCGCGCTTCTTCCGCAAGGATCAGGAAAGCGGACGTTTCGCGCGCTTCATCGATCGTCAGTTCGAGCGGCTCCACGGCGCGTACGAGCGGCGCATCCATTCGACGCTCGAGACCTACGTCGTCCCGGTCGTCATGGGTTTGATGCTGCTCGGCGGCACCGTCTATCTCTTCATGAACTCGAAATCCGAGCTCGCGCCGGAAGAGGATCAGGGCATCGTCGTCGGCATGTCGCTCGCGGCGCCGAACGCGGCGCCGGCGCAGACGTCGAGCCTGATGGACCAGGCGTTCAAGATCGCCAAGACGCTGCCCGAGACCGAGCTCGTCTTCCAGTTCACCGGCTTCTCGGGCCCGAACTCATTGCTGACCGGCGTCCTCTTCAAGCCGTGGTCCGAGCGCACGAAGAGCGCGCACGTGCTGCAGGAAGAATTGCAGAAGAAATGGGGCGCGATGGCCGCCGCGAACACGGTCGCGTTCCAGTTTCCGCCGCTGCCGGGCGCGACCGGCATGCCGGTCGAGGTCGTCATGTCGACGACCGAGCCGTTCGAGAACCTTTACGAAGTCTCGAAGAACGTGCTCGACAAATTGCAGAAAAGCGGCATGTTCTTCTTCGTCGACACGAACCTCAAGATCGACAAGCCGCAGTCGACGGTCGAGGTCGACCGCGACATGGTCGCCTCTCTCGGCCTCACGCAGCAGGACATCGGCGCCTCGCTCGGCGCGGCGCTCGGCGGCGGCTATGTCAACTACTTCTCGATCGCGGGCCGCTCGTACAAAGTGATTCCGCAGGTGCTGCAGACCGATCGCCTGAATCCCGATCAGGTGCTCGACAACTACGTGCGCCTGCCGGACGGCTCGGTCATTCCGTCCTCGACCGTCGCGACGATCAAGAACGAAGTCGTGCCGCAGGCGCTGACGCGCTTCCAGCAGCTCAATTCGGTGACGTTCCAGGGCGTGCCTGCCGTCGCGCAGGGCGACGCGATCGACTTCGTGCGCGACACGATCCGTTCGACCGCGCCGGCCGGCTATCAGGTCGACTACTCGGGACAGGCGCGCCAGTTCGTGCACGAGTCCGGCGGTTTCGCGGTGACGCTGCTGTTCGCGGTCATCATCGTGTTCCTCGCGCTGTCGGCGCAGTTCAACAGCCTGCGCGATCCGATCGTGATCCTCGTCTCGGTGCCGATGGCGCTGTTCGGCGCGCTCGTCTTCATCAATCTGCTGCCGGGTTTCGTCGGCATGGGCGCGCTCAACTTCGGCTGG
This sequence comes from Rhodanobacteraceae bacterium, assembly GCA_035546695.1. GTDB lineage: Bacteria > Pseudomonadota > Gammaproteobacteria > Xanthomonadales > Rhodanobacteraceae > Dokdonella_A. The sequence continues at coordinate 3,569 of DASZWL010000169.1, forward strand.
AACACCTCGCTCAACATCTACACGCAGGTCGGGCTCGTCACGCTGATGGGGCTCATCTCCAAGCACGGCATCCTGATCGTGCAGTTCGCGAACGATTCGCAGCGCGCCGGCATGTCCAAGCGCGACGCGATCGAGCACGCCGCGGCGACGCGGCTTCGCCCGATCCTGATGACGACGGCCGCGATGGTGCTCGGCGTCGT
>DASZWL010000170.1:0-7521 GCA_035546695.1 Rhodanobacteraceae bacterium
GCAGGTGCAGCGCTTCAACGCGCTCGCCGCGAAGCTCAACGAGGAGATGCCGCCGCTGACGATGGACCAGCTCGCCGGCGTCGCGCGCCGCGTGCTGCGCGTCGCGAGCGCCGGCGGCGAATCGCCGTTCATCCGCTCGCGACTGCGCCGTGCCGAGGAAATGCGCGCGCTGCTCGCCGATCCCGACTGGTCCTCGGTCGAGGACATCGGCAGCCGCATGCGCGCACTCGTCGCGTACATCGACGATCCGAACGGACTCTTCCCCGACGACGTGCCGGTTATCGGCCGCCTCGACGACGCGCTGCTCGTCGACATCTCGATGGACGTGCTGCGCGAAGAGCTCGAGGACTACGCCGAGTTCCGGCGCTACCGCCGCGCCGAAGCCGCGCGGCTCGGCGATGCCGGCTCGATCGACGGCATCGATCGCGCGCGATGGCAGACCGAACGTGACGCGGAGCTTCGCCTTGAGCAGCAGTTGCGGCGCGTGCGCGGAGCGACCTATGCCACGGGTGCGGCGGAACGCGTATTCCGCGTCTGCTAGGCGCTCGCTCGCTGCCGCAACGATGCGCCCGTGTCTCGGCTGGACGCCGGCCGCACCGCTCCGGCCGATTTGCTAGAGTCATGCGGCGCGCCGCGGCTTCGACTATGCGCTCGATCCGCGCGACACGCTCTCGGCCGGCGTACAACGCGAGATCCGGGCGAGAGCGTGTTCGACTTCAAGTACGCGCTCGAGATGCGGCTGACGCGGAGCTTCTGAGCGTCGCTCGCCGCAGATACGCACGATCGATCGGCGCCGACCTCGAGGCTTTCCGGCGGCACCCGCGCGGCCTGACGCCTGCAAGCGCGCTGCTATACTCGCCGGCCACTCGCAAGGCTGAAACGGTGGCCGCGCCATGCAGAACGTCAACGACATCAAGACCGACGCGCAGACGCGCATGCAGAAGAGCGTCGATGCGCTCAAGCACGAGCTGCAGCGCCTTCGCACCGGCCGCGCGTCGACCGCGCTGATCGAGCCGCTCAAAGTCAGCTACTACGGCAGCGACACGCCGGTCATGCAGGTCGCGAACGTCGCGATCGCCGACGCGCGCTCGATCACGATCACGCCGTACGAGAAGAACATGATCGGACCGGTCGAGAAAGCGATCCTCGCCTCCGACCTCGGGCTCACGCCGACGACGGTCGGCAACGTCATCCGCATCAACCTCCCGCCGCTGACCGAAGAGAGGCGCAAGGAGCTTTCCAAGCACGTCGCGCACGAGGGCGAGAACGCGAAGGTCGCCGTGCGCAACGTGCGCCGCGACGCGCTTCATCACGTCAAGGAGCTTCTCAAGGAGAAGAAGATCACCGAGGACGAGGATCGGCGCGCCGAGGATGAGATCCAGAAGCTCACCGACAAGTTCGTCAAGGATGTCGACGGCGTCGTCAAGCTCAAGGAAGACGAGTTGATGGCGATGTAGAGGTGCGGAAAGGCGGTAGCCGAGAGCCGGCAGCCGTTAGCCGGAAAGCAAAAGCAGAGGGGCGATGTTCGGGCTTTCCGGTTACTGGCCACCAGTTCCCGGCTATCGTTTTTTCAATCAGGACTCCGCATCCGCAATAATCGCTCCCGCATGGATCCCCAACCCGCACCGCGCATCCCGCGCCACATCGCGATCGTCATGGACGGCAACGGGCGCTGGGCCGAGCGGCGCCGGCGTCCGCGCAGCTTCGGCCATCGCGAAGGGCAGAAGGCCGTGCGCGCGGCGGTCGAGTTCTGCCGGCGGCGCGGCGTCGAGGCGCTGACGCTGTTCGCGTTCTCTAGCGAGAACTGGAGCCGGCCCAGGGCCGAGGTCGGCGCGCTGATGCAGCTTTTCCTGAAGGCGCTCGACCGCGAGGTCGACGAGCTGCACGAGAACGGCGTGCGCGTCGCTTTCGTCGGCGATCTCGGCGCGTTCTCGGACGAGCTTCGCGAGCGCATGCAGCGCGCGATGGCGAAAACCGCCGAGAACGGCAAGCTCGCGCTCAATGTCGCCGTCAATTACGGCGGACGCTGGGACATCGCGGCCGCAGCGGGGCGTGCGGCAATCGAAGTCGCGAACGGCAGGCTTCGCGCCGACGACATCACCGAAGAGACGCTCGCGCCGTTCTTCGCGCTCGCTAATCTGCCGCCGGTCGATCTTTTCATCCGCACCGGCGGCGAGATGCGCATCAGCAATTTCCTGCTCTGGCAGATCGCGTACGCCGAGCTCTGGTTCACCGACGCGCTCTGGCCCGACGTGGACGCCACCGTGCTCGACGCCGCGCTCGCCGAGTACGCGCGGCGCGAGCGGCGCTACGGCCTCACGTCCGCGCAGATCAGGGCAGCGAGCTGACGCATGCTGAAACAGCGCACGATCACCGCCCTCGTGCTCGCGCCGCTCGGCATCCTTGCCGTGTTGTTCCTGCCGACGCCGGCGCTCTCGCTGATCACGGCCACCGTCGTTCTCGTCGCGGTCTGGGAGTGGACGCGCCTCTCGGGCTTCGCGGCGCGCCCGGCACGCTCGGCGGCGGTCGCGCTCGCCACGCTCGCGCTCGTGCCGCTCTGGATCCTGCGCGACACGCCGTTCGCGTGGTGGATCGTCGGCGCCGGCGTCGCCTGGTGGATCGTCGCGACTTCATGGCTCGGCCGCTTCTCGTTCGGCGCGGCACCGACTCCCGGCAACGGCGCGCTGAAATTCGCCGCCGGCATCTTCGCGACGCTACCCGCGTGGCTCGCGCTCGCGAAGCTGCACGAATCGCCTTCGCACGGTCCGGGCTGGGCGCTCTTCGCGCTGATGCTCGTGTGGGCCGCCGACATCGGCGCCTATTTCACCGGCAGCCGGTGGGGACGCAGGAAGCTCTGTCCGCAGATCAGTCCGAACAAGACGTTCGCAGGCGTCTACGGCGCATTCGGCGCGGGCATCGCCGTCGCCGCGATCGGCGCGTGGGTCCTCGACGTGCGCGGCGCTGCGTTCGTCGCCGTCGTCGCGCTCGCGCTCGTGACGATCGCCGTGTCGATCGTCGGTGATCTCTTCGAGAGCCTCATCAAGCGTCAGGCCGGCGTGAAGGACTCGGGTACGCTGTTTCCGGGCCACGGCGGCATGTTCGACCGATTCGACAGCGTGTTCGCCGCGGTGCCGGTATTCGCGCTCGGCAAGGCGCTGATCGATCTCGCGCTCGGCTCATGAAAACGCAGGCGTCATGAAGACGATCGCGGTGCTCGGCGCCACGGGTTCGATCGGCGCCAGCGCGCTCGACGTCATCGCGCGTCATCCGGACCGCTTCCGCGTCGGCGTGCTCGCCGCGCACCGGAACGTCGAGGCACTCGCCGATCTTTGCGTGAAGTTCGAGCCGCAGCTCGCAGTTATCGCCGATCCTTCGCGCGAAGCCGAGCTTCGCGACCGGTTGCGCGCGGCAAAGCTCGCGACGCGAGTCGCGGCCGGTGCGGAAGCGCTCGTCGATGCCGCGCGCGACGGCGCCTGCGACACCGTCATCGCCGCGATCGTCGGCGCGGCCGGTCTCGAATCGACGCTCGCGGCGGCGCGCGCCGGCAAGCGGCTCCTGCTCGCGAACAAGGAAGCGGTCGTCATGGCGGGGCCTCTGCTGCGCGCCGCGCTCGACGAAGGCCGCGGCGAACTGCTGCCGATCGATTCCGAGCACAACGCGGTGTTCCAGTGCCTGCCGGCGCAGCGCGCGGGACTCGAAGCGGCGGGCGTGCGCCGCATCGTGCTGACGGCTTCGGGCGGTCCGTTCCGCGGACGATCGCGCGAGCATCTCGGCGCGATCACGCCCGAGATGGCCTGCGCGCATCCGAACTGGCGCATGGGCCGCAAGATCTCGGTCGATTCGGCGACGCTCATGAACAAGGGCCTCGAGGTCATCGAGGCGCATTTCCTGTTCGCAGCGCCAGCCGAGCGCATCGACGTCGTCGTGCATCCGCAGAGCATCGTGCATTCGATGGTCGAATACGCCGACGGCTCGGTGCTCGCGCAGCTCGGCAATCCCGACATGCGCACGGCGCTCGCGCACGCGCTCGCGTGGCCCGAACGCGTCGAAGCCGGCGTCGCGCCGCTCGATCTCGTCGCCTCGGGCCGGCTCGATTTCGAGGCGCCCGATCGCGAGACGTTCGCCTGCCTCGATCTCGCTTATGGCGCGCTCGCGGCCGGCGGCAGCGCGCCGATCGTGTTGAACGCGGCCAACGAGGTCGCCGTCGCGGCGTTCCTCGAAGGCCGTCTGCCGTTTCTCGGCATTGCGGAAGTCATTGAATCGACGATGGAATCGACGCCCTCGGCGCCGGTCGGAACGCTCGAGGACGTGGTTGACGTCGATTTAACTGCGCGTCGGGTCGCAGACCGTATCATCGCGTCGGCGAAGGTCTGAGCCGCGCGGGAAGCGGGCGCTTTCGAACCTTCGCTGCCATCCCGATATCCGGGCTGGAAAGTCTCTCGGACATTCAGGACGGTATCGCGGCATGAGCGAGTTCTTCGGTTCGGTATGGTGGCTGATCGTCACGCTCGGCGTGCTGATCACGTTCCACGAGTACGGGCATTTCGTCGTCGCGCGCCGCTGCGGCGTCAAGGTGCTGCGATTCTCGGTCGGATTCGGCAAGGCGCTCTGGTCGCGCCGCGACCGCCACGGCACCGAGTTCGTCGTCGCCGCGATCCCGCTCGGCGGCTACGTCAAGATGCTCGACGAGCGCGAGGGCGACGTCCCCGCCGCCGAGCTCGACCAGGCTCACAACCGCAAATCCGTCGGCCAGCGCATGGCGATCTCGGTCGCGGGTCCGCTGTTCAATCTCGTGTTCGCAGTCGCGGCGTTCTGGCTCATGCTCGTCGTCGGCAAGCCCGACTACCCGCCGGTCGTCGGCGAGGCGACGGGTCTCGCGGCGTCTGCAGGCTTTGCAAGCGGCGATCGCATCGTTTCGGTCGACGGGCGTCCGGTCGCGGCGTGGACCGACGCGTTCGAATCGATCGTGCGCCAGGCGCTCGACGCCCGGCCGACCGAGATCGAGGTCCGCACCGCAGGCGGCACCGACACCGTGCGGCATCTCGCGCTCGACCGGCTGAGCGACCCCGGCAACATCGAGCACGACATCGGCGAGATCGGCCTCAAGCTGAAGCCGCCGGTGCCAGCGGTCGTCGCGAATCTCGCCGCGGGAATGCCGGCCGCGAAGGCCGGGCTCGAGAAGGGCGATCGCATCGTCGCCGTCAACGGCGTGCCGATCGCGGATTTCGCAGCGCTCGGCGCGACGATCCAGAAGGAGGCCGCGGCCTCGCCGAAACTCGCGTTCACGGTCGATCGCGGCGGCAAACGCCTCGAGCTCCCGGTCGAGGTCATGCGCCAGGGCGAAGGCGACGCGCAGCGCTGGATCGTCGGCGTCGAGGCGCCCGACGCGCGGGTCGCGCAGCTTCGCTACGGGCCGCTTGCGGCTGTGCCCGCGGCGCTGCGCGAGACCTGGCGCCAGACGCGCGACATGCTCGGTCTCCTCGGCAGCATCGTGACCGGGCACGCATCAGCGAAGAACATCGGCGGCATCATTTCGATCGGCCAGGCCGCGAACGCGAGCGCCGAGATGGGCTTCGCCTGGTTCGTCAATTTCCTCGGCGCGGTCTCGCTGACGCTCGCCGTCATGAACCTCCTGCCGATCCCGATCTTGGACGGCGGACACCTGCTGTATTACCTTATCGAGCTCGTCAAGGGCAGCCCGGTCAGCGAGCGGACGCAGATTGCCGGCCAATACGTGGGCCTCATGCTGATCGTGGCCCTGATGGGACTGGCGTTCTACAACGATATCCTGCGGATCGCTTCCTGATCCGGAGACACTGATCCCAGCGACGGCCGGAAAGGCGCCCTTTCCGGCGGTTCCGCTGGGCGATGCATGGACGCATCGGCCGCGTCCCGCCCTCGCCGGCGGAGCGCGGAGAACCTCCGGGCATGCACCGGAATCGGCGAGCTGCGCGTCCCCGCATTGGACGCCCGGCGACGCCCATAACAACCAGGACCGCGGCGGCACGCCGTCGCGAGTCCGAAGATGTCCGGACGGAACTGACGAATGAAGCGTATCGCCGCCCTGCTCGCCCTTGTCGCCTCGCTCGCCTGGAGCGACGCCTTCGCGTTCGACGCGTTCACGATCTCGGATATCCGCATCGACGGACTCTCGCGCATCGCGCCCGGCACCGTGTTCACGTATCTCTCGGTCGAGAAAGGCGATCAGCTGACGCCGGACCGCGCCGAACAGGCGATCCGCGCGCTCTACAAGACCGGCTTCTTCAGCGACGTCGAGCTCTCGCGCCAGGGCGACATTCTCGTCGTCACGGTCAAGGAGCGCCCGCAGATCTCGAAGATCGCGCTGCGCGGCAACAAGGATCTCAAGGACGACGATCTCCTGAAGGGCCTGAAGGGCATCGGCCTCTCCGAGGGCGAGGCGTTCGATCCGCTGAAACTCTCGGAAGTCCAGAACGAGCTGACGCGCCAGTACTACAACCGCGGCAAGTACAACGTCTCGGTCAAGACTTCCGTCGTCAACCTCGACCGCAACCGCGTCGAGGTCGCGATCAACATCGCCGAAGGCAAGGTCGCGAAGATCAAACACATCAACGTCGTCGGCAACACGACGTTCCCGGACAAGGACATCACGTCGAACTTCGAGTCGAGCACGTCGAACTTCACGTCGTGGTACACGAAGGACGACCAGTACTCGCGCGAGAAGCTCTCGGGCGATCTCGAGAAGCTGACTTCGTATTACATGGACCGCGGCTACGTCGACTTCAACGTCGACTCGACGCAGGTCTCGATCAGTCCCGACAAGCGCAAGATGTACGTGACCGCCGCGATCCGCGAAGGCGAAGTCTACAAGGTCAGCGACGTCAAGCTGACCGGCGCCCTGATCCTCAAGGAAGAAGACCTGCGCAAGCTGATCCAGATCAAGCCCGGCGATCTTTTCTCGCGCGAGAAGGTCGAGAAATCGTCCGACGCGATCTCGGCGACGCTCTCGAACATCGGCTACGCGTTCGCCGAGGTGCAGCCGATCCCGACGATCGACCGCGAGAAGCGCGAAGTCGGCCTCAACTTCTTCGTCAATCCCGGCAAGCGCGTCTACGTGCGCAACATCGTCTTCAAGGGCAATCAGCACACCGAGGACGAGGTCGTGCGCCGCGAGATGCGCCAGCTCGAAGGCGCCTGGTACTCGCAGGCCGCGATCGACCGCTCGAAGATCCGACTGCAGCGCCTCGGTTTCTTCAAGACCGTCACGATCGATACGCCCAAGGTGCCCGGCACCGAGGATCAGGTCGATGTCGTCGTCACGCTCGAGGAGCAGAACTCCGGCAGCTTCACGTTCGGCCTCGGCTACTCGCAGGTGCAGGGCCTCATCGCGAGCGTCGCCGTCACGCAGAACAACTTCTTCGGCACCGGCGACAAGATCGGCGTCACCGCGCAGCAGTCCTCGTTCCTCAAGCGCTACGAGTTCTCGTACTTCGAGCCGTATCTCACGAACGACGGCATCGGCATCGGCTACGACTTCCACCA
>DASZWL010000171.1:0-9137 GCA_035546695.1 Rhodanobacteraceae bacterium
GCCGAGCCGCGTCGACAGCCATCCCGCGAGCTCCTGGTTCGCGACGAGCCGGTCGGTGTAGCGCGCATGGAAATCGCTCGATTCGTCGTACTGCAAGAGGTCCGCGATCGAATGCAGCGCCTGATCGAAATGGCGCGTCACCTCGGCGTTGCGCACGACGCTGCCGGCGCCGCGGCGGCGCCGGATCAATCCAAGCTCGTCGAGCGTGCGCAACGCCTCGCGCACCGTGAAGCGGCTGACCTGAAAGCGCTTCATGAGCGCCGCTTCGCTCGCGAGGAAGCGTCCGACTTCGTGCTCGCCGCGACGGATCTCGTCGCGCAACGTGTCCGCGATCTGCTGGTAGCGCGGACGGCGCGAGCCGCGTCGCGCGTCGCGAAATTCCCTTCCGCGCTCGCCTCCGTCATGTGGCGCGTGCGGACCGGCGTCATCGTCATGCGTCATAATCGTCCCGGGCAGAGGGATACCGCGTGAGCGAAAAAATATCAGACAAGATCGCCGACGACGTGCTGCTCGGCGCGACGGCATTCCAGCAACTGTGCTGGCTCGCCGCGGGCCGCATCGACAGCGCGGAGCTGACCGCACGATACCGCGCGGCGATCGCACGTGAGAATCCGCGCGTCAACGCGTACGTCGAGGTCGACGATCGCGCGATCGACGAGGCGCAAGCAAGCGCCGCGCGCCGGCGCGAAGGCCGCGCGATCGGCCGGCTCGACGGGCTTGCGGTCGCGGTCAAGGACAATCTCGACGTCGCCGGATTGCCGACGCGCGCCGGCCTCGCCGGCCGCGAATCGCCGGTGCGCGAGGATGCGGCGGCTGTCGCGCGATTGCGCGCGGCGGGCGCGGTCGTGCTCGGCAAGACGCGGCTCGACGAAGGTGCGCTCGGCACGACGACGTCGAGCCCGCATGGCGGACCGACGCAGAATCCGCTGCGACTCGGCTACACGGCCGGCGGATCGTCCGGCGGCTCCGCGGCGGCCGTCGCCGCCGGGCTCGCGTCGTTCGCGCTCGGCACCGACACGCTCGGCTCCGTGCGGATTCCGGCGAGCCATTGCGGCGTCTACGGATTGAAGCCGACGCTCGGCGAGATCTCGACGACCGGCCTCGTGCGTGGCGCACGACGTCTCGATTGCGTCGGCATCCTCGCGCGTTCGGTGCCCGATCTTGCGATTGTCTTGCAGGTGCTCGACACGTTCGATCCGACCGATCCGCGCTCGCGTCGTCGGCGCGTGCCGCTCGCGACGCCGGATTGGGAGCCGGGCCAGCTTCGCGCCGGGCTCATCGCCGATCTCGCGGCGATCGGCGTCGCCGCGCCGGTGCGCATGCTGTTCGAGCGCGCGGTCGCGGTGCTCGGCAACGAGCTCGGCCAACATCGCACGGTCGATTTCTCGGATTACGATTTCGCGCGCATCCGGCGCGCGGCGCTCCTGATCATGGAAAGCGAGCTCGCGGTCGAGCTCGAATCCGATCTCGCTGCGGCGGCGCATCCGGTCTCGCCGCGGCTGCGCGCGATGATCGATTACGCGCGCTCGAAGTCGGCGGCCGACTACGCGAAAGCCGATCGCGTGCTCGACGCGGGCGTGCTGAAGGCGCGTCGCATCTTCGACGAAGTCGACGTGCTCGTGCTGCCGACGGTGCCGCACGGTCCGTATCCGCTCGCCGAGCGCGAGCGCGCGAGCGATGCCGATCTCACGAGCTTCGCGAGCGTCGCCGGATGTCCCGCCGTGAGCCTGCCGATGGGCTTTTTGCCGGATGGCTTTCCGGCTGGTCTTCAGCTCGTCGGGCCGCCGGGCTCGGATCTTCGCCTGCTCGAGCTCGCCGAGATCTGTGCGGCGACGCTCGACACGACGCCGGATTATCCGTTGCGTAGCGTTTGAAATCGTGCGCGTTGCGCGGAGTCGTGAGCGAGCTCTTGGCCCCTCCCCGTTCAAGGGGGAGGCTGGGAGGGGGATGGTGTTCGCTCGACGTCCCATGGAACTTCCAAGCAAACACCATCCCCACCCAACCCTCCCCTTGAAGGGGAGGGCTTTCGGGTGATTCGATCGTGAGCGCTGCGCGGTGACGAGCAATCCGGAGCGAGGCGAGCGCATTCCGTTGGCGGATGCCGACGTGCGTTATTTCGGCGATGCATTCGCGCGCGAAGCGGATGCCTTGTTCGAAGCCTTGCATCACGAAATTCCGTGGGAAACGCATCGCCTGCGCCTCTTCGGCCGCGAGATCGATTCGCCGCGCCTCTCGTGCTGGATCGGCGATCCGGGTACAGCGTACACGTATTCCGGAACGCGCTTCGAGCCGTACGCGTGGACGCCGGCGACAGCATCGTTGCGCGCGGATCTCGCATTGCGCTTTGGTCTGCGTTTCAACAGCGTGCTCGCGAATCTCTATCGAGACGCGCGCGATTCGATGGGCTGGCACAGCGACGCCGAGCGCGAGCTCGGACCAGAGCCCGTCATCGCTTCATTGAGCTTCGGCGCGCCGCGCACGTTCCGCTTCCGCTCGCGCGCGACGCGCAAGGTCTCGCTCGCGATCGAGCTCGCCCATGGCAGCCTGCTCGTGATGCGCGGCGCGACGCAGCGGCTTTATCAGCACGATCTGCCGAAAGCGCGCGGCAAGTTTGGCGCGCGCATCAATCTCACTTTCCGGACGATCGTCGCCAGTGCTTAACGCGCGTTCCGTTCCGACGATGCGCGTTGCGTCCAGGCCTTCTGGCCTTCGCCGAGCGTCCACCCGACGATGTCGGGCAGCAATCGGTTGACGGCCTGCTCGATCGCCGCGGCCGCGTCGGCCGCCGTCGTGCCGCCGACCGGCGCATCGACCTCGAACGCGCGCGATGCCGCGATGCGATTGACGCTCGAATCGCCGAGCCGCGCGTTGAGGCGGATCACGGCGTGCGGCGCGCCGTCGCGATACTGCGTCTCGAAATCGTAGAGATCGATCGACAGCACGAAATCGCCGTGCAGGCCAGAGGCGACCGCGCCGACGCCGACGATGCGTCCGGAATCCTGGAACGCCTGGATCAGGAGCGTGCGCAGCACGAGCGGCGCGGTGTCGGACCAGCGTCCGCCCTTGTAGGTCTCGATCGCGCCGGGCGAGGGCATCACGAGCATGCGCGACGTGTCGAGCGTGTCGCTCGCGAGCGGCGTGTCGATCGCGAGCTGCCAGTCGACGCGCGACGCGCCGGCCGCGGCGGGCTGCGGCGCATAGCGCGGCGAGTAAGTCGTGAACGGCTCCTTCTTCGTCAGCGACGCGCATGCGCCGACGAGGACGAGGAGAGCGAGCGTCAGGATGCGGCCGGGACGGATCATCTCGGTTCGAACTCCTTCGGTTGATCACGGCCGAGCAGGACGCTGTTCGAGCCGGAGAGCCGGTCCGCGACTTGCCGGAGCGAGCGCAGCGTCTCGCGCAGCTCGACGATCGCGGGGCCGAGCTGGCGCAGGCCCTGCTCGCTGAATTCGCTGATCGCGGCGCGGTTGTCGCCGATCAGCGAGTTCGTCGCGTTCGCGACGCGATCGACCGATTCGAGCGCCTTGTTCGTCGATTCGAGCACCTGGCGTGCGTTGTTCTTCATGAGATCGTTCGTCGTCGTCGCCATCGAATCGAGCGTCGTCAGCGTGTGCTTCAGCTCGCCGGTCGCGCTCGAAAGCTGCTTCAGCGCGGCGCTGAGATCATCGCGCTGCGCGTTGACCGCGCCGGTGACGCCTTCGAGGTTTTCGAGCGTCTTCGAGATGCGGTCGACATTCTCCTGCGAAAGAACTTCGTTCGCGCGCAGCAGAAGGTCGTTCGCGCTCGTGATGATGTCGGAGCCCGACGCGAGCAGCTTCGAGAGCGCCGACTCCTCGGACGGAATGACCGGCACCGGGTTACGCGGCGTCGGCTTCAGCGGCGGGCTCGTCGGAGCGCCGCCCGAAAGCTGGATGAACGCGACGCCGGTGACGCCTTGCAGGCCGAGCTTGGCGCGCGTGTCTTCCTTGACCGGCACGTCGCTGTCGAGCCGCACGCGCGCGATGACCTTGCGCGGATCGTCCTTTGCGAGCGAGAGCTGCGCAACTTCGCCGACCTTGATGCCGTTGTACTGGACCGTGCCGCCCTTGCTGAGGCCGGTGACGGCTTCGTTGAAGACGATGTCGTAATACGCGAACTGGCGGTCGATGCTCGACTTCGAGAGCCACAGCACGAAGCCCATCGCGAAGAGGAAGATGCCGATCGCGAAGGCGCCGATGATGACGTGGTGGGCGCGGGTTTCCATGGAATCTTCAGCCTTTTGAAAGCCGCAAATGTTCAATCGCGAATCGCAAATGGCGAATCGAAAATCGTGAAAGCGCGCTACTCGCGATTTGCGATTTGCGATTCGCCTGTTCCGTTCCTGCTCACCGCCGCCGCGTGCTCCGCCGCATGCTCTGCAGCTCTTCCGCGCGGTCCCTGGAAATATTCCTGCACCCAGCCGTCGTCGTACTTCTCGACCTTGTCGATCGAATCGGCGACCAGCACGCGCTTCTGCGACAGCACCGCGACGCGGTCGCAGATCGTGTACAGCGTATCGAGATCGTGCGTGATCAGGAACACCGTGAGGCCGAGGCTTTCGCGCAGCGTCAGGATCAGCTGGTCGAATGCCGCGGCGCCGATCGGGTCGAGTCCGGCGGTCGGCTCGTCGAGGAACAGAATATCGGGATCGAGCGCAAGCGAGCGCGCGAGCGCCGCGCGCTTGATCATGCCGCCGGAAAGCTCGGCCGGATATTTCGCGCCGGCATCGGCCGGCAAACCCGCGAGCGCGATCTTGAGCGCGGCGAGCCGCTGCATGAGATCCTGCGGCAGGTCGTGATGCTCGCGGAACGGCACCATGACGTTCTCTGCGACCGTCAGCGAAGAGAACAGCGCGCCGTTCTGGAACAGGACGCCGCAGCGCTGCTCGAGCTTCGAGCGCTCCGCGGGCGAGAGGCGCAGCATGTCCTCGCCGAACAGCTTGACGCTTCCTGCCGCCGGACGGTTGAGCCCGATGATCGAGCGCAACAGCACCGACTTGCCGCTGCCCGATCCGCCGACGACGCCGAGGATCTCGCCCTGATAGACGTCGAGATCGAGGTTCTCGTGCACGACCTGCACGCCGAACTGGTTGCGAAGGCCGCGCACTTCGATGACGGTTTCGCGCGCGCTCATACGTCGAGCTTCATGAAGAAGATCGCCGCGAGCGCGTCGATCAGGATGACGACGAAGATCGACTGCACGACGCTCGACGTCGTGTGCTCGCCGACCGACTCGGCGCTGCCCGAGACCTTGAAGCCTTCGAGGCAGCCGATCGCGGCGATCAGGAACGCGAAGACCGGCGCCTTGGAAATACCAACCCAGAAATGCCGCACCTGCGTCGTGTCGTGCAGGCGCTGCACGAACATGCCCGGCGAGATATCGAGCGAGGACATGCAGACGAGACCGCCGCCGATGATGCCGGCGATCATCGCGATGAACGTCAGGATCGGCATCGAGATCAGGAGCGCCAGCGTGCGCGGCAGCACCAGCACCTCGACCGGATCGAGCCCCAGCGTGCGGATCGCGTCGATCTCCTCGCGAGCCTTCATCGAGCCGATCTGAGCCGTGAACGCGCTGCCGGAGCGACCGGCGATCAGGATCGCGGTCAGGAGCACGCCGAACTCGCGCAGGAACGAATAGCCGACGAGCTCGACCGTGAAGATGCTCGCGCCGAAATCGCGCAGCACCGTCGCGCCGAGAAACGCGACGACCGCGCCGACGAGGAACGAAAGCAGCGCGACGATCGGCACCGCGTCGAGCCCGGTCTGCTCGATATGGAAGAACAGCGAGGTGACGCGCCAGCGCCGCGGATTCGGCAGCGAGCGCGCGAGCGTCTCGAGCACGAGGCCGATGAAGCCGACCAGCGCGATCGAATCGTTCCAGATCGTCTCGACCGCACGTCCCGCGCGCGCAAGCAGCGCAATGAGGCCGGACGGATGCGACGACGGCTTCGCGACCGCGTTCGCCTCCGCCTTCGCGACCGTATCGAGCAGCGCGCGGCGGCTCGCGTCGAGGCCCGCGATCGCGTCCGCCTTCTCGCCCGCGAGCGCGAGCAGAAGCTCCGCGCCGGCCGTGTCGAGACGGCCGACGCCACTCGCGTCGACGCGGGCGCCGGCGGCACGGCGTTTCAGTTCGCCGACGCGCCGTTCGAGCGCAGCCGCGGAGGCGAGCGTCCAGTCGCCGGCGGCGACGATGCGGCCGTCCGCTTCGAGGGTCAGCGTGCCAGGATTGGCCATCGCGCAAGGCTACAGGTTGCGCGTCCCGCAAGGAACAAGCGTGCGGCCGTTCATGCAGCGAGCATGCAGGCGACGCCGGACAGCGTGCAGGTGACGCCGAGGAGGCGCCGCGCGTCGAGCCCTTCGTGGAGGAAAAGCGCGGCGAGTAGCACGATGAATACCGACGCCGTCTCGTTGAGCACGGCCGCGACCGAAGCCTCGGTATATTTGTACCCGGCCATCCAGAGCGCCATCGAGACGTACTGGCCGAGGAACGCTGCGAGCAGCAGGAGCGGCCAGCGGATCTTCGCCGCCGTGCGACCCGGAATCGGCAGCGGCTCGCGGCGCCATGCGAACAGCGCGAGCATGCCCGCGACGCCGCCGACGAGCCGTAGCAGCACGATCCAGAATAGCGGCGCCCCTTCGAGCACGCGCTTGATCATGACAATCGCCATCGCCATCAGCAGAACGGCCGCGACGCCGAGCAGCGCGCCGTGCCGGAGCTCGGCCTTCGAGAGCCGCCGCTGCGGATCGTGGCTCGAGACGATCAGCACGCCGCCGCTGACGAGCGCGAAGCCGGCGAGCTGCAAGGCGCTCAGGCGCTCGCCGAGGAACGCGAACGACAGCACGATCACGAACGGGCTGTAGAAATTGCCGACGACTCCCATGCGCCCGGCGCCGAGTGCGTTCAGTGCCTTGAAATAGAGCGTGTCGGCGACGGCGATGCCGAGCACGCCCGAAAGCAGCGCGAGCAAGATCGCGTTCGCCGAAAGCGAGGGCATCGCGAAACCGTGCACGAGCGGCACGGTCGGCACGATCATCGCGAGCACGAGCACGTTCTTGACGAGGTTCAGCGTGCCCGGCGCGAGCGACTCACCGAGCCGCTTGTAGATGACGACACCGGCCGCCCACGACAGCGCCGCGCCGATCGAGCAGGCTTCGCCGATCCCCATTCCTTGCTCCGTGCGGCGCGCTGACAGGGCGCCGCTCCACGGCGGCGCCAAAGCGCGGCATTATGCCGGACATGAATCCGGATACGGGACACGAAGCACCGCTCAAGATCCGCATGGGCTTCGTCGTCGAGCTCGCGCGGCGCCTGCACGAATACGGCACCGCAGCGCCACGGCTCGAGGACGTCATCAATCTCGTCAGCGCGCGGCTCGGACTCTCGTGCAACGTGCTGTCGACGCCGACTTCGATCGTGATGTCGTTCTCGGACCTCACCTCGGACGAAGACCTCGCCGAGATCACGCAGGTCGTGCGGATCGATCCCGGCTCGGTCGATCTGAAGCGCCTATGCCAGGTCGACGAGATCGCCGATCAGGTCATCGACGGACGACTCGACCTTGCCGCCGGCCGGCGCAAGCTGCGCGAGTTCCGTTTGTCCGAACGCTCGGCGAGCGGCGCTACCGCCGTCGCGGCCTACGCGATCTCGGCCGCTGCGATCGCGGCGGTTCTGCACGCAGGCTGGATCGGCGTCGCGACGGCGGCCCTGGTCGGCGCGCTGATCGGCGTCGTCTACATCGTTTCGCTGAAGCGTCCGAACGTCGCGAACGCGTCGGAGGCGATCTCGGCGCTCGTCGCGACGTTCATCGCGACGCTCGTCGCGGCTTACGTCGCACCGATCGCGGTGCGCTCCGTCATCATCGCGAGCCTCATCGTGCTGATGCCCGGCCTGACGCTGACGACGGCCGTGCGCGAGCTTTCGAGCCAGCATCTGATCTCCGGCACCGCGCGCACGATGGGCGCGGTCGCGACATTGCTGAAGCTTGCGTTCGGCGCGCTTGCGGCATCGCAGCTCTGCGCGCTGGTCGGCATCGTGCCGTCTTCCGAAGCCGAAGCTGCCGTTCCGGCGTGGACCGAATGGGTCGCGGTATTCGCTGCCGGATTCGCGTTCTCGGCGTTGTTCCGCGCGCCGCGGCGCTATGTTCCGGTCGTCGTTGCGTCGGTCGTGCTCGGTTACGTCTGCGCGCAGGTCGGCACTGCGAAAGTCGCGCCGGCGTTCGGCGTCTTCCTCGGCAGTCTCGTCGTCGGCGCGGCGAGCAACGTCTTCGCACGCGTCGCGCAGCGCCCGGGCGCGCTCGTGCGCGAGCCCGGCATCATCCTCCTCGTGCCGGGCAGCGTCGGCTTCCGCACGCTGAGTTTCGTGTTCGACCGTGACGTGCTGCTCGGGCTCGACACGGCGATCACGCTCGTGACGTTGCTGGTTTCGATCGTGGCGGGGTTGCTGTTCGGGGATTTGCTTGTTCCGCCGCGGCGGAAGCTTTGATGGGTTTGGGAGTTTTCTTTCGCTTGCGCGGAATAGGCAGGTTTCGCTTTTCCCTCTCCCGCTGCGCGAGTGCGCCAGCTTTTTCGCCCTCCAACTTGCGCGAGAGCATCAGCTTTTCTCTCTCCCGCTTGCGGGAGAGGGTAGGGTGAGGGCGCTCTTGATCTTTCTTTGCTTGTTGTTGCTTGTTCTTTTGTTCCTGAGACGTAGCGACGAAACCCGACTCACGTCCGTGTGTGGTCTCGTCCGCCGTCCAGGCGGACGAGTTACTTTCTCTGTCTCGCCAGAGAAAGTAACCAAAGAGAGGCGACCCACGCGACCGCGGTCACGCGGTCTACGCCCGCGTGACTCCGCGAGGGCGCTGCGGAGGTTCGCTGACAGGCCATCCGTGGCCTGACAGCGAACGCGCGCGCCTCGTGAGCGCGCCCCTACGGGCTTAATCCTCCGCGCCCTCGCCGCGGCCGAGAGGGACCCGGGAAGCCAAAGCAGAGAAGCGAAAGCGAAAACAAAGATCTCGTCGTCCCCGCGCACGCGGGGACCCAGCGCCTTTGCTTTGCTCTTGCTCCCAAACCCCTCTGTGCCGCGGCGAAGGGCGGACGGAAAAGCCGCGTGCCCCGCACGCGGGCGGCGCGAGGGAT
>DASZWL010000172.1:0-3969 GCA_035546695.1 Rhodanobacteraceae bacterium
AATAGACGATCGCGGCGACGTGCGGCTCGGAATCGGGCAGCGGCTCGAGTTTCGTCGCATCGTCCCACCGGCGCCGCTCGATCGCGAGACGAACGGGCATCGCGTTCGCCGCGTAGCCGATCTTGAACTTGCCGGCCGCGAGCGACTTCATGCCGCGCGCTTCGGAGACGATGCGCTCGGCATCGGCGTCCTGTCCGCACTGCAGGTACGCGTAGGTCAGGTAATCCATCGCGTGCAGCGCTTCGCCGATATCGCCTTCGGCCTCGGCGGCCGCGCGCGCGGCGCGGTTCGACGCGATCGATTCGTCCCAAAGGCCGAGCCGCGTGAAGATGTGCGAAGGCATGTGCAGCGCGTGCGGCGCCGACGGCGCGATCTTCGAATACGCGCGCGCGGCTTGGAGCCCGCGCGGAGCGAGCTCGGCGCTGTCGTATGCGTGAATCAGGTAATGCGCGATGCCCGGATGCTGCGGCTGCCGCGCGTACAGCGGCTCGAGGATATCGGCCGCATGTTTCTGGTTCGCATGCGTGCGATCGGTCGGCGACGCGGTCGAGATCAGCGCGAGCGCGTAGAACACCTGCGCCTCGCTGTCGTCGGGATGTCTCTTTGCGACATCGGCCATCGCGATCTCGTACGCTTTCGCGCGCTGCGCGTGCGGCGTGGCGGGATCGCCGAAGAACGCGCCGGCCGCATAGATGAACTCGCGCTCGCGTTCGGATTTCGGTGCGAGTGATCGCGCTTTCGCCAGCTCGGTTGCGCCTTTCTCGACATCGGCCGCGGTCGGCGTATCCCAGAGCTGGTGGTAGATCGCCATCGCGATGCCCCAGTGCGCGATCGCGCAACCGGCATCGGCGGCAGCGACCTCGCGGAACTGAGTGTCGGCAGCGGTGTATGCGAACGAATGCAACAGCGCGACGCCGCGCTCGAATGCAGGCTGCACCGAAGGCTTGCAGGTCGTCGAGAACGCGACGGTGCCGAGCTTCTCGGGCGCCGGATGCGAATGCGCCTCCTGCGCGAACGCGAGCGGCGCGAAGCCGAGCAGCGAGACGAAGACGAGTGCCTGCGAGCGCTTCATGGCGATCTCACTCGAAATGCGCGGTGAAATCAGGCCCGCGCGGGTCCTCTCGAAGAGGAACGCCATTCCGTGCCGGATTGCGACACGCGCGGATCAGCGCCTCGATTTGAGTCGCGCCACGAGCGCGCCCAGCACGGCCTGCGCTTCCGGTGCGAACCAGATCTCGAGAATGTCCTCGACACGGAATCCGTCCCGTTGCTCGAAGATCGCGACGAGATCGGCACGCGCGATGCGGCGCGTCTCGTTCATCGCGACCGACGGCAGCGCGAGCAGCTCGCCGAGCCAGGCGATCGCGCGCGGCACGACGAGATCGTGCGCGACGAGCTCGTCGACGAAGCCGACCGCTTTCGCTTCGGCCGGTTCGAGCATCGTCCCGGAAACCATCAAGCGCTCGGCGCGATACGCGCCGACGAGCCGGCGCAACGCGGCCTGGATCGCCGCCGGCACCGCGAGACCGACCTGCGTCTCGTTGAGTCCGATCTTGTATGCGCCATCCGCCATGACGCGGTAATCGCACAGGATCGACAGCACCGCGCCGCCGGCCGGCGCGTGGCCGGTGATCGCGGCGACGATCGGTACGGACGAGCACGCGAGATCGGCGCAAAGGCCGAAGAAGTCGTTCCAGAACACGCGCAACTCGTCGCGCTGCATCGGCAGAAGCGCGGGGACGTCGAGTCCCGCCGAGAACAGGCCTTCGCGCCCGCTGAGCACGATGCCGCGCGCGCCGTCGCGCCGCGCGTGCGCGATCGCTTCGCGCAGCGCGTGCACGAGCGCGGAATCGAGCGCGTTGACCGGCGGGCGCGCCAGGCGGATCTCATGGATTGCTTCGTGTCGGGTCCGTTCAAGCATCTCGCGTGATCTTGTCTGCTGTTCCCCTCTCCCGCTTGCGGGAGAGGGCAGGGTGAGGGCGATCTTGGTTCACCGTCTCAAAAAGCCCCTCATCCGCCTTCGGCACCTTCTCCCGCCAAGCGGGAGAAGGGAAGGGGCTCACTCATCCTTCGGCGTCCACGAATATTTCACGGCGTAGTCGAGCGTCGCCTTTCCATTCGCCGGCACCGCGATGTCGAACTCGAGCAGATCCGGCGTCTGCTTCGCCGGCTTCTGGCTCGACGATTCGAGCGTCCACGCGCGCCAGCGGTTCGGATGCTCGCGCACGGCGATCGTGCGCGCTTTCTCGCCGGTGTTCGACAGCGTGATTCGGAACGCCTCGTGCATCTCGCGTGCGGCCTTGTCTATGCTGAACGCCGTGCGCTCGCGCGTCGTGCGCAGATCGAACGCGTTGCCGAGCTCGATCGACACCGCGCGGCCCTTCTGTGTATCCGCGATGCGCGCGTCGCCGAGGAACTCGATGCGCCGGTCGCGATCGCGCGTCAACACGCGCAGGTTGCCGGCCGGCAGGTTCTCGCTGGACGTGAATCGGATCTCGCTGACGACCGGCACGCCCTGCGGCGTGCTCGCGCCTTCGGCGAGCATCGGCTTCGGCGGAAACCACGCGCCGCCACTCTCGGCGATCCAGCGGCGCTCGCAGCCGATCTCGCCGGGCGCGTAGAGCGGCACCTGCGTGACGCTCGCGTCGGGAAGATCGAGCGCTCCGTCGATCGCGTAGCTGCGGTAGTCGCCGAGCGAGGATTGTTCCGGCAACGATTCGGGAGCGGGCGCCGCCGCCATGGCCTTGTACATGACCGGATGCGGACCGCCGCCGCGCGAAATGTTCGGCGAGCCGGCCACGAGCTTGATCGTCGCGCCCGCGTAGTCGCGTCCGCTGCGGTTCGCGATGCTGGCGAGCGCTTCGAGGCGCGCGCGACAGGCGTCGTCGTCGAGGAGCAGCATTGAATACGCGGCGCGCCAGCCGAGGCCCGAAGTCGGATACGTGAGCGCGGCATCGACGGCGCCGGCCTTGCCGTCGACGGCGAGCTGCAACGTGCTGCCGGGCGCGCCGCCTTCGGCGAAGCGCAGTGTGTCGTAATCGCGCACGTAGACGATCTGGCCGGAAGCGTCGCGCACGATCGGCGCGCCGTTGTCGACGCCGACGAGCGTTCCTTCGATGCGCTCGCCGCGGACGCCGATCGTGATGCGCTCGCCGCGATGCGCGGAAAGAACGCCGCCGCCGCTCGAAAGCACGCGCTGACCGAGGACACGCGTGCCCGCACCGAGATCGGCCGAAACGGCTTCCGCGTCGAGCGTCGAAGGCAGGCCGTCGATGACGAGCGATTGCCGACCGCCGTCGAGCTTCAGCGCGCGCGACTCGTGCACGATCGCATAGCCGTCGTCGACCGGCGAGCCGCCGTTCGAGAACAGCGCATCGCCGTCAGCGCGATAGACCGTGAGGGCAGGCGGATCGGCCGCGGTTGCGCCGGATGCGGCGAATGCGAGAGCGAGGAGCGACAGCGTGCGGTCCATGGTCGCGGCTCCGTCATGTCGAGGGGACGGCGTTATCATAGCCGGACCACGATCGCGCGAGAGACTTCGATGCATCGTACGCAGGGAATCTTCAGGAACGCGCTCGCGCTGCTGCTCTTCGTCGGCGGCTTCGCGCATGCCGAGGGCAAGCTCGGCGTCTACGATGCGTGGATCCGCGCGGCGCCGCCGGGATCGCGCATGCTCGCGGGCTACGCGACGCTGAAGAATACCGGCGATGCGCCGATCAGCGTGTTGACCGTGCAGAGCGATGCGTTCCGGCAGTCGTCGATCCACGAGACTGTCGTCGAGCGCGACGTCACGCGCATGCGCGAGCTGCCGCGCATCGATCTCGCGCCGGGCGCGACCGTCGAGATGAAGCCCGGCGGAGCGCATCTGATGCTGATGGAGCCGCGGCATCCGATCGTCGCCGGCGAGAAGGTCGGGATCGTGTTCCTGCTCGCGGACGGAAGGCGCGTCGAGACGAGCTTCGACGTCGT
>DASZWL010000173.1:0-8722 GCA_035546695.1 Rhodanobacteraceae bacterium
GTGACGCTCGTGCACAAGGGCAACATCATGAAGTTCACCGAAGGCGCGTTCCGCGACTGGGGCTACGCGCTCGCGCAGAAGGAATTCGGCGCGGCCGAGATCGACGGCGGACCGTGGTGCTCGTTCAAGAATCCGAACACGGGTAAGGACATCATCGTCAAGGATGCGATCGCTGATGCGTTCCTGCAGCAGATCCTGTTGCGTCCGGCCGAGTACGACGTCGTCGCGACGCTGAACTTGAACGGCGATTACCTTTCCGACGCGCTCGCGGCGCAGGTCGGCGGCATCGGCATCGCGCCGGGCGGCAACATCAACTACGTGACCGGTCACGCCGTGTTCGAAGCGACGCACGGCACGGCGCCGAAATACGCGAACCAGGACAAGGTCAATCCGGGCTCGGTGATCCTTTCCGGAGAGATGATGCTGCGCTACATGGGCTGGACGGAGGCGGCCGACGCGATCATTTCGGCGATGGACAAGGCAATCGCATCGAAGAAGGTGACGTACGACTTCGCGCGGCTGATGGAAGGCGCGACGGAAGTGAAGACGTCCGAATTCGCGGATGGTTTGATCGCTGCACTGTGACGCGCTTTTCCCCCTCTCCCGCTTGCGGGAGAGGGCCGGGTGAGGGCAAGCTGGTTCAGCGCCCCACTCCGATTGCCCTCACCCTAACCCTCTCCCGCAAGCGGTAGAGGGGACACAGCACGGGAGAGCGGCTGCAGCAAACACTTCGGTGGGCCAAGGCCCACCCTATACTCGCGGCATGAGCGTCGATGCGCCAGCTTCCGCAGCCGCGATGCCGGCACGCGCGGCCGCGCTGATCCTCGACGCGTTCCTCGACTACAACGAGCGCTTCTCCGACATCACGCGCCGCGCGCAGCGGTGGTTCGAGCATCGCAACTGGAAGCAGGCGCAGATCGATCGCGTCTGGCGCATGGATCTCTACGACGAATGCATCGTCGAGACGCTCGCGCGTCTCGAGATTTTGCTCGACGACCGCATCCGCGCCCGCGCGCTCTGGTCCGCGATGCGCGTCGAGTACGAGGCGCTCGTCGCGCCGCTGCTCGATCGCGAGCTCTTCAAGACGTTCTTCAACTCGCTGTCGCGCCGGTTCTTCCGCACGGCCGGCGTCGATCCCGAGATCGAGTTCGTCGCGCTCGACGCCGATCCGTTCGCCGGCGTCGGCGCGCCGATCGCGCGCAACGAATACGCCGCGGATGGCGATCTTCGCGCGACCTGCCGGCGCGTGCTCGACGATTGCCCGTTCCGCATCGGCTATGCCGACATCGATGCCGATGCCGCGGCGATGGCCGACGCGCTCGACGAGCGCTTCGCGATCCCGGGCGGCAGCGCAATCCTGCGCATCGAGCTTCTGCTCACGCGATTCTTCCGCGAACGCCGCGCCTATCTCGTCGGCCGGCTGCTCGCCGGCCGTGCGGCGAGCGGAGCGGAATGGATTCCGCTCGTGATCGCGCTCGTCAACGACGCGGGCCGCATCCGCGTCGACGCGGTGCTCACCGAACCCGGGCACGTGTCGGCGCTGTTCGGATTCTCGCGGAGCTATTTCCTCGCCGATCTGCCCGGCATCGGCGACGCCGTCGCGTTCCTGCATGCGCTGATGCCGCACAAGCCGGTCGGCGAGCTCTACACGGTGCTCGGCCGCGCCAAGCAGGGCAAGACCGAGCGCTATCGCGCGCTCTTCCGCCATCTGGCGCAGCATCCGGACGAGCGCATCGTGCGGGCCGACGGCGCGCGCGGCATGGTCATGGCCGTGATGACGCCGATCGGCTATCCGGTCGTCGTCAAGATCATCCGCGATCAGTTCGCGTATCCGAAGGACAGTGCGCGCCGGATGGTCGAAGAGAAATACCGCCTCGTATTCCGTTACGACCGCGTCGGCCGGCTCGTCGACGCGCAGGAGTTCCGCCATCTGCGCTTTCCGGCGCGGCAGTTCGATGCGAACCTGCTCGAGGAGCTGCTGGCCGAATGCGCCGAAGCCGTCGCGCTCGACGGCGAGGACGTGCTGATCCGTCACTGCTACATCGAGCGCCGCCTGCGACCGTTGAATCTCTATGCGCGCGAGCAGCCGTTCGAGGCGGCCTCCGCCGCCGTGATCGATTACGGACAGGCGATCAAGGATCTCGCGCTGAGTAACATCTTCCCGGGCGATCTCTTGCTCAAGAATTTCGGCATATCGAGCCGCGGGCGCGCGATCTTCTACGATTACGACGAACTCTGCCTGCTCGAGCAATGCCGATTCCGCAAGCTGCCCGAGCCGCGCGAGGAAGACGAGACGCGACCGGTCGAAGACTGGCTCTCGGTGCGCAGCGACGACGTATTCCCGGAGCTTTTCGCGCGCTTCCTCGGCTTGCCCGAAGGACTGCGCAATGCCCTTGTCGGAACGCACGGCGAGATTTTCGATCCGGCGTGGTGGCAACGCGTGCAGTTAGCGCTCGCGCGAGGAGAGCTCGTCGACATCCCGCCGTATCCGGCGAACGCGCGCGTCACGGCGTAAGCAAAAGGGAGGCTCGCATGCGAGCCTCCCTTCGTCGTCGTGTAGCGCGTCGTCAGCCCGCCGGCGGCGTGCGGCGTCCCAGGACCAGCGAAACGACGAACAGAACCAGGAAGATCAGGAACAGGATCTTCGCGATGCCCGCGGCCGCGCCGGCGATGCCGCCGAAGCCGAGCACCGCGGCGATCAGCGCGATGACGAGAAACACGATGGCGTAGTGCAGCATGGCGATCTCCTGAGGACGGAATGCTCGAAGACCGAGGTGCGTGCTTCGTCGTTCGAGTGTTGCTAGGAGGCACCTTGCGCAATGAATCGCGTGTGAGCCGACGCCATACGGAAGTTGAATTCGAACGCGCGGCGGTCGACTTCGTCCGGCCTGCGCATTTGCGTTCAGGCGTCGGTTCGCATCGTGAAAATAACGGACGCGATGCTCGCAGACCGATGCCGGCATGGCCGTCGCAGCGCGCGCATCGTGCTAGTCTTCGCGCCCTCGGCGCCACCTCCGTGGCCGGAATCCTGAGGTCGTCATGAAGAAGCTTCCGATTGCGCTCGCGTTCACCGTGCTGCTCGCCGCCTGCGGCAAGCAAGGGACCGATGCGCCGGCCGCGAGCGCGCCGGCCACAGCGCCGCAGGCGAAGACGGCTCCGCTCGACCAGCCCGCGACGCCGACCGCGCCCGCGAGCGCGGCCGATGCGCTCGGCGCGAAGCTCGACACCGTGCTCGCCGGCAGCTGGCGCTCGGACAAGAACAAGGCGCGCGATCCGTACCGCCATCCTAAGGAGACGCTCGCGTTCTTCGGCGTTCGCCCGACTGACACGCTGATCGAGATCACGCCGGGCGGCGGCTGGTATGCCGAGGTTCTCGCGCCGCTGATGAAGGGCAGCGGTACCTACATTGCTGCGATCGCCAAGCCGAAGAAGCCCGAAGGCGAGGCCGCGCGCGATCAGTCGGGACTCGAGAAGATGTTCGCCGGCGATCCTGCCGAATACGGCGAGGCGAAGATCGTCGAGTTCGACGGCCAGGCGCCGAGCTTCGGCGCGCCGGATTCGGCCGATGTCGTGCTGACGTTCCGCAACGTGCACAACTGGGCCGAAGGCGGCACCGCGCCCGCGATGTTCAAGGCATTCTTCGACGTGCTGAAGCCGGGCGGCGTGCTCGGCGTCGTCGATCATCGCGCCGCCGACGGCGCCGATTTCGAGAAGGTCAAGGACACGGGCTATCTGCCGACCGATTACGTCGTCAAGCTCGCGACCGACGCCGGCTTCAGGCTTGCGGCGAAGAGCGAGATCAACGCGAACCCGAAGGACACGAAGGATTACACGAAAGGTGTCTGGACGCTGCCGCCGACGCTGACGCTCGGCGACACCGATCGCGAGAAATATCTCGCGATCGGCGAGTCGGACCGCATGACGCTGAAGTTCGTCAAGCCCGGCAAAGACGAGATCTTCCATCAGGGCAACGACAGCGACGACAAGCCGGCGCAGTAACGCGCTCCGCGCGCCGTGTTTTTCGCGAGACGGCCGCGCATCGCGGCCGTTTTCGCGTCGGGCGGCCTGCATGCTGATCCTCTTCAACAAACCCTACGGCGTGCTCTGCCAGTTCACCGACCGGAGCGATCCGCCGAGGCCGACGCTCGCGCGATTCATCGCGACGCCCGGCGTCTACGCGGCGGGCCGGCTCGACGCCGATTCCGAAGGTCTGCTCGCGTTGACTAACGACGGCGCGCTCGCGCATCGACTCACCGATCCGCGGCATCTGCTCGAGAAAACGTATCTCGTGCAGGTCGAAGGCACGCCGGACGACGACGCGGTACGGCGTCTTCGCGAAGGCGTCGTTCTCAACGATGGTCCGACGCGGCCCGCCAAAGTCGAGCGCGTCGACGCAGAGCCGTCGTGGCTCTGGCCGCGCGATCCGCCGGTGCGGTTTCGCAAGACCGTTCCGGACGCATGGCTTCGTCTGACGATCCGCGAAGGACGCAACCGCCAGGTGCGTCGCATGACCGCGGAAGTCGGACTTCCGACGCTGCGCCTGATCCGCGAGCAGATCGGCCCATACCGGCTCGACGATCTCGCGCCCGGAGAGAGCCGGATGGTTGTGGTAGACCCGTAGGGTGGGCCTCGGCCCACCGTTTTTTCACGCGCGCAATGCCGGTGGGCCAAGGCCCACCCTATGGCTTTTCCGGCTACGGCCAGCCTTCTCCTATATATTTCGTCATGACCTTCAAAGACCACTTCTCCGGCCACGCGCAGACCTACCGCGAGGCGCGTCCGCACTACCCCGAAGCGCTGTTCGACTGGCTTTCCGATCTCGCGCCCGCGCGCAAGCTCGCCTGGGACGTCGGTTGCGGCAACGGGCAGGCGAGCGTTGCACTCGCCGGCCGCTTCGAGCGCGTGCTCGCGACCGATCCGAGCGCGACGCAGATCGCGAGCGCCGAGGCGCGCGCGAACATCGACTATCGCGTCGAGCCCGCCGAACGCTGCTCGCTGACGCAGCAAAGCGCCGATCTCGTGACGATCGCGCAGGCGCTGCACTGGTTCGACTTCGCCGCGTTCTTCGCCGAAGCTGCGCGCGTGCTGAAGCCGGGCGGCGTGCTCGCGGCGTGGGCCTACGCCGATTGCCGCGTGATGGCGGACGTCGATGCCGAGAAGAATCGTCTGTATGTCGATCTCACGGGACCGTACTGGCCGCCCGAGCGCGCTTTCATCGAAGCAGGCTATCGCACGATCCCGATGCCGTTCGGCGACGGCGAGCCGTTCGAGGAGATCGTGTCGCCGCCGTTCGTCATGTGCGTGGAGTGGGATGTCGCGCAATTTCTCTCGTACCTTCGTTCGTGGTCGGCGACGCAGCACTACATCAAGACGAACGGCCACGATCCGGTTGCGCTCGTCGAGCCCGATCTCCGCGCCGCTTGGGGCGATCCCGCGATGCCGCGCGAAGTGCGATGGGACTTTCACCTGCGGTGCGGCCGTCGTCGCGCTGCGTGAAATCAGCCTTCGATGCCGAGCGCGGCGAAGCCGGCACGTCCGCGAGCGGTCATGCGTAGAGCGCGCGTCCCGGCACGACGCGTCAGCCAGCGCGCGTCGATCAGCGATTCGGCGAGCGTGGTGCCGAGCGCGCCCGAAAGGTGCAGGCGGCGCTCGGTCCAGTCGATGCACGTGCGGCCGTCGAGACGCGCGAGATCGACCTTCGCGTCGAGCGGGAATCCGGCATCGCGCAAGAGCGAGACGCCACGCCGGTTGACGCGCACCGCATCGCGTGCGAGATCGATCGCGCGCGCGTCGCGCAAACGATCGAACAGCGCGACACCGAGCCGCCCGGCGAGATGCCGATAGCACGTTCGCGCCCGCGCGAGATCGCGATCGGCCGGCGTGCGAGCGCGCAATCGCCGCGGCGCCGCGAGCATGAGCGTCTCGATCCAGTGCGCGACGTCGTCGTCGGCTAGACGGAAATAGCGATGACGGCCCTGCACGACGACATCGAGCAGGCCGGCATCGGCGAGACGCTTCAGATGCGCGCTCGCGGTCGGCGCGCCGATGCCGGCGATCGCGGCCAGCTCGCCGGCCGGTCGCGCGCGGCTGTCGAGCAGCGCCAGCACGATCGCGGCCCGCGCGGGCTCGGCGAGCAGCGCGCCGAATTCGGCGAGCTGATAGCGGCTGACCGGTTCGTCCATGCCGGGAGCCTAGCGCGCGCGATGTGAAGATGCTTCGTCCGGTAACGAAGCATCGGTGCGCGGAACGGAGATAATGGCGCGGCGGCGACAGCCCGATGCGGCGCAAAAATGGATCCCGGCGTTCGCCGGGATGACGAGCAAGGGACGGTACTGATTTCGATGAAACCTGCCGAGACGGTTTCTCCCTCTGTCACGAACGCCGCCGGCTCGCGCGGCGAGTGGCTGACCGCAATCGAGCTCGTCGCGCTCGGCGCGATCTGGGGCGGCTCGTTCCTGTTCATGCGCGTCGCGGCTAAGGATTTCGGCCCGTTTCCGCTCGTCGCAGTGCGGCTCGTCGCCGGCGTCGCGATCCTCCTGCCGTTCCTCTGGAGGGCTCGCTCGCGCATCACGCGCTCGCACTGGCCGCGGTTTCTTCTCATCGGCGCGCTGAACTCCGCAATTCCGTTCGCGCTGTTCGCCTGGGGCGCCGAGCGCGCGCCGGCCGGCATCGGCGCGATCGCGAACAGCATGACCGTCCTGTTCGCCGCGCTCGTCGCGTATGCCGTGTTCGGTGAGCGCATCGGATGGCGCCGCGCGATCGCGCTGGTCACGGGATTCCTCGGCGTCGTCATCCTCGCGAGCGGACGCGTCGCCGGCGAGAACGTCATGGGCGCCGCGATTGCCGGCACGATCGCTTCGCTGTGTTACGGCTTCTCGGTGAACCTGACGCGGCACTGGCTCGCCGATCTGCCGCCGGTCGTCGGCGTTGCGGGAACGCTGACCTGCGGCACGCTGCTCGCGCTTCCGCTTGCCGTTGTGACGTGGCCGCAGGCGCCGATCCCGGTGTGGTCATGGCTGGCCGTGTTGTCTCTCGGCGTGCTCTGTACCGGGATCGCGTACGTGCTGTTCTTTCGCGTGATCCAGCGGGCGGGCGCATCGCGCGCGACGACGAGCACGTACCTGATTCCGATCTTCGGCGTGCTGTGGGGCTGGCTCCTGCTCGGCGAGCAGCCGACGTGGACGATGATCGCGGCGACCGTGCTGATTCTCGGCAGCGTGATCCTGAGTCAGCGCGACGTGCGCAAAGTGTAGAGCCTGCTGTTTACCTCTCCCGCTTGCGGGAGAGGTCGCCCGAAGGGCGGGTGAGGGCGCTCGGAGTGAAGCGCTGAGTCGCCTCTCTTTGAAGCGGCGAACCCAGCTTTCCCTCACCCTTACCCTCTCCCGCAAGCGGGAGAGGGGAAAACTCGCAGCATCACTTCCTCGGCTTCGCTCGATGCGTCGGCTGCGCGGTCCACGGATCGTCCGGCCAGGGATGCTTCGGATAGCGGCCCTTGAGCTCTTTTTTCACTTCGGGATATGTGCGCTCCCAGAAACTTTTTAGATCGCGCGTGACCTGGATCGGCCGGCCGGCCGGCGAGAGCAGATGCAAGGTCAACGGTACGCGGCCGCCGGCGATGCGCGGCGTGTCGGCGAGGCCGAACAGCTCCTGCAGCTTGACCGCGAGTATCGGCGGTTCGCCCGACGCGTAAACAATGCGACGCTCCATGCCGCTCGGCACACGGATCGTCGCCGGCGCGTGCGCATCGAGCGCGCCGCGCATCGCATAGTCGAGACGCGCGAACAGCGCTTCGGAAAGCTCCGCCTCGGAGAGCGCATCGAGCTTGCGCTTGCCGTCGAGATACGGCGCGAGCCATTCGTCGAGCGTCGCGAGCAGCGCCGCGTCGGAGAAATCCGGAAGGCCGAGCTCGGGCTCCCATGCGCGTAACGCCTCGACGCGCGTGCGCAGTTCGCGCGCGTGATCGCTCCACGGCAGCGCGTCGAGGCCAAGCTCGCGCACGGCCGCGATCAGCGCCGGCACGGCATCTTCGGCGCGCGGCGGCACGCTGCGGCGCTCGAGCAAGATCGCGTCGAAGCGGCGCTGCTCGAACGCGTCGACCGCGCGCGTCTCGCGGTTCCAGCGCACGACGCGCTCGCTCGCGAAGCGCTGCGCGAAATCGCGTTCGAGCAACGCGGGATCGAACGGCGCCGCCGACTGGATCAGGCTGTCGCGCTCGTCGTAGCGAAGGTCGACGACGGCGAGCCACGGTTCGCCGTAAAGCGCGCTGTCGTCGCGCAATCGAGCGCCGCGGCCGTTCGCGAGCTGGTAGCGGCGCGGATTCGCCGGGTCCTGACGCGCGATGCGGTCGGGATACGCGTGCAGCAGCAGGTTGCCGGATGAAAGGCCGGGATTCGGCGTTCGGGATTCGGCATCGGATGGAGCGCTCCGCGGATCGCGACTGCCGAATCCCGGATCCCGGCGCTTGATCTCGAACCGCCGGCGCAGCGCATCGCCGGCCTCGGCGATCGCCGCAAGCGCTCCGGCGTCGGCACCGGCCTCGCGTGCGGCCGCGCGATCGCGCGCGCGCCATGCCGAAAGCGCGCGGGCGCGCATGCGGAAATCGTCGGTCGGAATGCCGCGGAGCGGATTCCGTGCTTCGACGAGCGCGGCGAGATCGCACGCGAACGCTGCGCTCTGCGCACCGGCGCGCGCGATCATCGCGGCGAGCCGCGGATGCATCGCG
>DASZWL010000174.1:0-7896 GCA_035546695.1 Rhodanobacteraceae bacterium
CGACCGCGGCCGCGTCGTCGAGCTGGTCGGCGCTGATCGTGATCTTGCCGACGTTCGCGCGCGCCTCGGTGACTTTCGTGAAGACCTCTTCCTCGTGCGCCGCGTAACCTTTCACGGTGTTGACGAGATTCGGCACGAGATCCGCGCGGCGCTGATACTGGTTGACGACCTCGGACCACGCCGCCTTGACAGCCTCGTCCTTGGACTGGATCGAGTTGTAGCCGCAGCCCGACACGAGGCTGACGAGAACGAGCAAGAACGCAAGCTTGAGCAACCGCATGGCATGTTCCTCCCTACGATCCGTGACGATACTGTGGAGATTGACGAGCTTGTAAGCAAGGGGTGAGTGGGGAGCCGGGATTCGGGATTCGGAAGGCGATCGACAACCGATCGTGATTTCTCACGTGATCTCGTTTCGGTTTTCGCGCCGCTTTCCGAATCCCGAATCCCGAATCCCTAATCCCGGCTTTTCGCCCTTCCCTTCCTCCTCCGCGCCAGCAGATTCAACGACTCGACCGCCGCCGAGAACGCCATCGCGAAATAGAGATACCCGCGCGCGATGTGCACGCCGAAGCCGTCGCAGATCAGCGCGACGCCGACCAGGATGATGAACGCGAGCGCGAGCATCTTGATCGTCGGGTTGCGATCGATGAACTCGCCGATCGGATCGGCGACGGAGATCATGACGAGCACGGCGAGAATGATCGCCGCGACCATGACCGGCACGATGTTGACCATGCCGACCGCCGTGATGACCGAATCGAGCGAGAACACGATGTCGATCAGCGCGATCTGCGCGATGACGAGACCGAAGCTCGAGAACGCGTGCTTCTCCTCGACCTCGTGCGGCTCGTCGCCGAGCGCGTCGAGGATCTCCATGACGCCCTTGACGACGAGGAAGATGCCGCCGCCGATCAGCACGAGATCGCGGATCGAGATGACCTGCCCGAAGAGATGAAACAGGCTCGACGAGCGGTCGTCCATGCGCGCGAGATGCGCGAGCGAGACCAGCAGCAGGATGCGCGTGACGCAGGCGAACGCGAGGCCGATGCGCCGCGCGCTCGATCGCCGCTCGTGCGGCAGCCTGCCGACCGCGATCGAGATGAAGACGAGGTTGTCGACGCCGAGCACGATCTCGAGCGTCGACAGCGTCAGGAGCGCAATCCAGGTTTGCGGGTCGGCGAGCAACTCCACGCGATGCGTTTCCGGCAGATCAGCTCTTCACGTGCGCAGAGAGTATCAGCGCCCAGCACAGGACGACGTTGAACATCAGTAACAGCACGGCCGCCGAGCCCATGTCCTTGGCGCGGCCGGCGAGCTCGTGGAACTCCGGGCTCGCCTTGTCGACGATCGCCTCGACGGCCGAATTGAGGAGCTCGGCCGACAGCACGAGCACGAGGCTTCCGCAGAGGATCGCCTTCTCGATCGGCCCCGCGCCGAGCCAGAGGCCGAGCGGGAAGAAGATCGCGAAGAGATAACCTTCGAGTCGGAACGACGACTCGTGGCGCCACGCCGCGCGCAGGCCCTTCATCGACCAGCCGAAAGCCCTGTAGATCTGCTTCGGACCGCGCGGCTCGGTGCTCGGCATCGCTCTCCCCTCGCGCAAGCCCGCGTCAGACCGTGACGGGCGCCGCCGGCGTCATGTGGAGATGCGGCGCGTGCGGCGCCTTCCACGAGACGTCGAGCTCCTTCGCAGCCTTGACGTCGTCGAGCCGGCGCACCGGCGTTGTCACGGGCGCGTCCTTCATCGCCTGCGGATCGCTCGCCGAAAGCTCGAGCAGCGCGCCCATGGCTTCGACGAACTCGTCGAGCGTCTCCTTGCTCTCGGTCTCGGTCGGCTCGATCAGGAGGCATTCCGGCACGAGCAGCGGGAAATAGTTCGTCGGCGCGTGGATGCCGCGATCGAGAAGGCTCTTCGAGAAATCGAGCGCGGTCACGCCGTTCGCCTTCTTCTGCCTCGCGACCGTGACGATGAACTCGTGGCTCGCGCGGCGCTTCGGATACGCAAGATCGAAGCCCTTCTTCGCAAGCTCGGCGGCGAGGTAGTTCGCGTTCAGCGTCGCGTACTCGGCGACGCGGCGCATGCCTTCGCGGCCGAGCATTCGCGCGTAGATGTACGCGCGCAGCAGCACGCCCGCGTTGCCGGCGAACGTCGTGAGACGTCCGATCGAATGAGGACGATCCTTTCTTCGCACCCAGCGATACGTTGCGCGGCTTGCCCTCACCCTACCCTCTCCCGCAAGCGGGCGAGGGGAATTGGAGTGGTCCGCGTCGCGGACGACGGCTTCCACCATGGGAATCGGAAGGAACGGCTTGAGTCGCTCCGACACGCCGACCGCACCGGCGCCCGGACCGCCGCCGCCGTGCGGCGTCGAGAACGTCTTGTGCAGGTTCATGTGGATCGCGTCGAAGCCCATGTCGCCCGGTCGCACTTTGCCGAGGATCGCATTGAGGTTCGCGCCGTCGTAGTAGAGCAAGCCGCCCGCGTCGTGCACGAGCTTGGCGATCTCGACGATGCGCCGCTCGAACACGCCGATCGTCGACGGATTCGTCAGCATGATGCCGGCCGTCTTCGGGCCCAGCACTTTCTTCAGCGCTTCGACGTCGATGTCGCCGTCGCCCTTCGTCGGGATCTCGCGCACGGTGCATCCGCACATCGATGCGGTCGCGGGATTCGTGCCGTGCGCGGCGTCGGGCACGATGATCTCGGTGCGATCGTTGTCGCCGCGGTGGCGGTGGTACGCCATGATCATCGCGACGCCGGCGAGCTCGCCCTGCGCGCCGGCCATCGGGGCGAGCGAGACGCCGCCCTTCATGCCGGTCACGTCGGCGAGGATTTCCTGCAGGTCGTGCATGCAGGAAAGAAAACCCTGCGACAGCGATTCCGGCGCGTACGGATGGCGCGCGAGGAATCCGTCGAGCATCGCGAGCGTGTGGCACGCGCGCGGGTTGTACTTCATCGTGCACGAACCGAGCGGATAGAACTGCGTGTCGATCGAGAAGTTCTTGCGCGAGAGGTTCGTGTAGTGGCGAAGCGCCTGCAGCTCGGATACTTCCGGCAGGCCGATCGGCGTCTTTCGCCGAAGCTCGGCGGGAAGATCGGCGGGAACGGGCGTGTCGGCGGAAAGCTGCGCGGCCGCGGTGCGGCCGGTCTCTGAAAGCTCGAAGATCAGCATGGAGGCGCGTCGGGCTGGAAAAGCGGGCGGCGTATGATGCCACAGCGGCGGCGCATGACGATCGTCATGCTGCGCTTCGCGGCGGCCGATGGCAAAGTCGCGCATCCCGGAACCATCAGGCATCGACCCATGCTGGAAGCGCAACGGCTGCGCATTCATCCTTTCGGCGGCGCGGCCGATCGGGCGCCCGGTGCGCGCGGCGTTTCGATCTTCCGGATCATCGGCTCGCGCGCGACATGCGCTGACGCGCGACGGCGGGAACCGCGATGAGGCCGCTCGATCGGCGCTTCCTCGTCGGCGTCGCGATCGTCTCGGCGATCCTGCTCGTGCTCGGGCTCGTCGCGGTCGACCGGCCGCTCGCGGAATGGGTTCGCGCGAGCGGCGTCGAGAATGCGCCGGCGATCGTCTGGCTGCAGAATGCGATCGAGACGATCGTCGGGAGGCACGTCTCGCGCTGGCTGTTCGGCTGCGTCGCGCTCGCGATCGGCATCGTCGTCTTCTCGATCCGACGCGACGCCGGGATCGGCCGCGTGCTGATTCTCTCCGCGCTCGTGCAGCTCGCGACGACGGTCGTCATGCTGGCGGGCAAGGACGGCTTCGGCCGGCTGCGACCGAACGAAGTGCTCGCGCACGGCGACTGGTCGCATGCGTGGTTCGCCGGCGGCGTCTCGTTTCCGTCCGGGCATCTCGCGTTCTTCGCGGGATTCTTCGTTCCGTTCGCGG
Source organism: Rhodanobacteraceae bacterium (assembly GCA_035546695.1). Classification (GTDB taxonomy): domain Bacteria; phylum Pseudomonadota; class Gammaproteobacteria; order Xanthomonadales; family Rhodanobacteraceae; genus Dokdonella_A. The sequence goes on from DASZWL010000174.1 coordinate 3,900, forward strand.
CCGGCATTCGCAACGCATGGCTGCGCGCAGCCGTGCTCGGCCTTCCGATCTTCATCGCGATCGCGCGCATCGACGTGTCGGCGCATTTCCTGTCCGACGTCGCCGCGTCGACGCTGCTCGCAGCGCTGCTGTCGCTGCTCGCGGCCGCGCTCGCCGCACGCGTCTTTCCGCGCGCTGCCGCGCGCTAAATCTCTCGTGGAGTCTCCGACGATGTACCAATGGTTCTTCAGCTACGACGGGCGCCAGATCGGTCCCCTCGACCAGGCGGCCGCGGTCGCGCAGGCGGCACGCGAACCGAACGGATTCGCATGGCGCGAAGGCTTCGCGGCATGGAAGCCGATCTCGGAAGTCGCCGAGCTTTCGGCCGCTTCCGGCACAGCCGTGACGCCGCCGGCCGCTCCACCGAGATCGACGAACATGACGCGTCGCTCCGACGAGGTCGACTACCGCATCGTCGGCAACGACATGCAGTTCGTCGAGATCGAGCTCGATCCCGGCGAGAGCGTCGTCGCCGAAGCCGGCGCGCTGATGTACAAGGACGCCGCCGTCGAGCTCGAGACCGTATTCGGCGATTCCTCGTACGCCGGCCAGGCCGGCACGTTCATGGACAAGCTGATCTCGGCCGGCAAGCGCGTGATCACCGGCGAAGGCTTGTTCACGACGCTGTTCACGCATCGCGGATCGAGCGGCAAGGCGCATTGCGCGTTCGCGGCGCCGTATCCCGGCACGATCCACGCGATGAAGCTGACCGACTACGGCGGGCGCGTGATCTGCCAGAAGGACAGCTTCCTCTGCGGCGCGCGCGGCGTGCAGCTCGGCATCTTTTTCCAAAGAAAAATCCTGACCGGCCTCTTCGGCGGCGAGGGCTTCATCATGGAGAAGCTCGAAGGCGACGGCCTCGTCTTCGTGCACGCCGGCGGCACCGTCGTCGAGCGCGAGCTCGCGGCGGGAGAGCGTCTCGACGTCGACACCGGATGCGTCGTCGCGTTCGCCGGCAACATCGATTTCGACGTGCGCGCGGTCGGCGGCATCAAGAGCATGATGTTCGGCGGCGAAGGCGTGTTCCTCGCGACGCTGACCGGGCCCGGCAAGGTCTGGCTGCAATCGCTGCCGTTCTCGCGGCTCGCGGGACGCATGCTCGCATCGGCGCCGCAGCGCGGCGGCCATCGCGACGAAGGATCGGTGCTCGGCGGGCTCGGGAACATCCTCGGCGGCGACCGGAATTTCTGAGCGCGCGAGCAAATCAGCTCGTCGTCCCCGCGAAAGCGGGGACCTAGAGACTCTGCTCCAGCCGCCGAAGGCGCTGGGTCCCCGCTTTCGCGGGGATGACGGCCTGAAATTCAAACCGCCGATGTGCATCCGCACACGCGAAACCGCGCGTCATGCGCTACGCTCCGCGCGTTTTCAGTTTCGGGGGAACGCCCTACATGAACGCCGCAGCACCCGCCCGTCCGAGCCAGACCCGCTCGTTCTCGACGATCTTCCTCATCGAACTGTGGGAGCGGTTCGGCTACTACGGCATGGCGGCCATCCTCGTCCTGTTCATGGTCGAGAAAGTCGGATTCGAGGACACGAAGGCGAACCTCGTCTGGGGCGCGTTCACCGGCCTCGTCTATGCAGCACCCGCGATCGGCGGCTGGATCGGCGATCACGTGCTCGGCACGCGCCGCACGATGCCGATCGGCGCCGCGATCCTCGCGATCGGCTATCTCATGCTGTCGATCCCGAGCGACAACCTCGCCCTCTTCTACGCGTCGATGGGCGTCATCGTCGTCGGCAACGGCCTCTTCAAGGCCAACGCCGCGAACATGGTCCGGCGCATCTACGAAGGCGACGACGCGAAGATCGACTCGGCGTTCACGCTCTACTACATGGCCGTCAACATCGGCTCGACGGTCTCGATGCTGCTGACGCCGTGGATCAAGGATCACTGGGGCTGGCACGCGGGCTTCACGGTCTGCTGCGCGGGCCTCGTGCTCGGGCTCGTCAATTACGTCCTCATGATCCGCACGCTGAAAGGCATCGGCTCGGCGGTCGACGAGCAGCCGGTGCGCTGGGATCGTCTCGGCTACGTGCTCGGCATCGGTTTCCTCTGCGTCTTCGTCGTCGCGTTCGTCGTGCAGCATCAGGACATATCGGACTGGTCGATGTGGATCGCCGGCCTCGTCGTGCTCGGCATCTTCGCGTACATGATCTACAACGGATCGAAGAGCGAGCGCGCCGGCCTTCTCGCCGCGCTCGTGCTGATGGTCGAGACGCTGCTCTTCTTCATCTTCTACGGCCAGATGTCGACCTCGCTGACGCTGTTTGCGCTGCGCAACGTCGATCTCGATCAGCATCTCCTCGGCGCGACGCTCTGGACCTGGTCGCCCGGCCAGTACCAGGCGCTGAACCCGATCTGGATCATGCTGCTCTCGCCGATCCTCGCGTGGCTCTACACGCATTTCGGCAAGACCGGGCGCGATCTCCCGATCGCCGCGAAGTTCGCGCTCGGCTTCGTCGTCGTCGCGCTCGGCTTCTTCATCTTCGGAATCTCCGGCGCGACCGCCGTCGACGGCAAGGTGTCGAGCTGGTACATGATCTGGGGCTACGGCTTCTACTCGCTCGGCGAGTTGCTCGTCAGCGGGCTCGGGCTCGCGGTCATGGCGCGCTACGTGCCGGCGCGCATGGGCGGTTTCATGATGGGCGCGTACTTCGTCGCGACCGGCATCTCGCAATATGCGGCGAGCAAGGTCGCCAATCTCGCGGCGATTCCGGAAAACCTCACCGATCCACTCGAGAGCCTTTCGATCTACACGCACCTCTTCAACAACCTCGGCTTCCTCGCCGTCGGCGGCACGGTCGTCGCGTTCGCGCTGCTGCCGCTCATGAAGAAGCTCTCGGTGACGCACAGCGCGAAGGACGAGGTCGAGCACTCCGCCGCGGGCGGGCTTCGGGCGGTGACGGCGGAGGAGTAGGGCTCGAGAGCCGGGATTCGGGATTCGGGACAAGCCTGCAAGATCGTCATCCCGGCGAAAGCCGGGATCCATTTTCGCTTGCGCGGAAAATCAAAATGGGTCCCTGCTTTCGCCGGGACGACGAGAAACGAAACGACCGAATCCCAAATCCCGAATCCCGGCTCTCTCTGTAAATACATGCAAAGGCCCGCAAGCTCTCGAAAACCAGCCAATCGGCCCGGTTTTCGAGCGCTATCCTTTACATCATGAGCCGCAACCGCATCCTCCTGGCCGACGACGACCAGGAGCTCGCGCAACTGCTGCGCGACTTTCTCACCCGAGACGGATTCGATGTCGTTCTCGCCCACGATGCCGATTCGGCGATCGCCGCGGCGCGCAACGAAACCTTCGATGCGCTCGTGCTCGATGTCATGATGCCGGGCCGCTCGGGCCTCGACGTGTTGCGCGAGCTCCGCCGCGAGGCGGCGACGCCGGTGCTGATGCTGACCGCGCTCGGCGAGGACATCGACCGCATCCTCGGCCTCGAGCTCGGCGCCGACGACTACATCCCGAAGCCATGCAATCCGCGCGAGCTCGCGGCGCGCCTTCGCGCGGTCCTACGCCGCGCGCGCGGCGAGAGCGGCGAGGCGCTGACCGATCTTCGCAACGGCCCGGTGTGGCTGCGCGCTTCCTCGCGCAGCGTCACGGTCCACGAAAAACCCGTGGCGCTGACCGCGACCGAATTCGACCTGCTCGCATTGCTGCTGCGCGAGGCCGGCCGCGTCGTCAGCAAAGAGCGCATCTCGCAGAGCGTGCTCGGTCGTCCGCTCGGGCCGTTCGATCGCTCGATCGACGTCCACGTGTCGAACCTGCGCCGCAAGCTCGGCACGCTCGGCGACGGCAGCTCGCCGATCACGACGATCCACCGCTCGGGCTATCTCTTCCGCCAGCTCGGAGAGCCGGCGTGAGCGCGCGGCTCGCGCGCATGCGCGGCGGCAGCGGAGGCGGCGCCCGATGATGCGCCGCCTCTTCTGGCGCATCTTCGCGGCATTCTGGATCGC
>DASZWL010000175.1:0-2042 GCA_035546695.1 Rhodanobacteraceae bacterium
GCCGATCTCGTCGCGAAAGTCGATCAAGGTGTCGATCGTCCACGAAGGTCCGTCGCGTCGCAGCTCGCGTTCGTCGGCGACGAGGCGATCCTGCCCCTTCAGCGCGGCGCGCAGGATCGCCGCGCGCTCGGCGGCGCTCGCGACCGGTTGATCGCGATGCGGCGGCACGTTGGCCGGCACGATCCGCACTTCCGCATCGAGCATCTCGGAAGCTTCCCAGGCGACGCGCAGGTGCGCGTTGTGCACGGGATCGAACGTGCCGCCGAGGATCGCGAGCGGACGCATCATCGAAAGATCACGCGAGAAGCGCCTTCGCTGCGCGCGGCTTCGCGATCGCCGCGATCAGCCGTTCGAATTCGATCCATGCGTCGCCCCACGATCGGCCCGCCGCGTCGAGGTTCTGGCCTTTCGCGAATATCTCGACGCGTGCGGCTTGCGCGAGACAGCGGTCCCAGTGCAAAGGATCGGCATTCCGGAGCGCGCGGCGCATCGCGGCTTCGCGTCCATAACCGCCGCCGGAACCGCCCGGCTCGGCCGCCATGCTCGAAAGCTGGCGCAGCTGATTCAATACCCAGCCGAGCATCGGAATGACTTCCTCGCCTTCGGCGCGCAGGCCCGCGAGGATGCGCAACGCGCGCGCGGCGTCGCCGCCGATCGCGGCGTCGGTGAGTCGGAACACGTCATAGCGCGCGTCGTCGGCGACGCTGGCTTCGAGCATCGCGACGTCGATCGTCCTGCCTTGCGCCGTCAGTGCGAGCTTGTCGATCTCCTGCGCGGCCGCGAGCAGATTGCCTTCGACGCGCTCGGCGAGCCACGTGATCGCATCACTCGTCGCGGCGACGCCCTTCTGCGACATGCGCGCGCCGATCCAGTTCGGCAATTCCTCGCGCTTCATCGGCCAGACCGGCACGAACACGCCGACGCTCTCGACCGCGCGCACCCAGGCGCCTTCGTGACGCTTGCTCCAGTCGTTCGCGGTCACGAGGAGCACGGTGTCGGGCGGCGGCGCGTCGCAGAACGCGATGATCGCCGCGCTGCCGTCCTTGTCGGGCCTGCCGGTCGGCAGTCGCAGATCGATCAGCCGGCGGCTCGCGAACAGCGACAGCGCACGACCGGCGTCGGCGAGACGATTCCAGTCGAAGTGCGGCTCGACGTCGAGGATCTCGCGTTCGACATAGCCGAGCTCGCGTGCACGCGCGCGCAAAGCGTCGGCGGCTTCGATGACGAGCAGGTGTTCCTCGCCGGCGATGAGATAGGCGGGCTTGAGCTCGCCGCTCGCGAGCTGCTTGCGGAAGACGGCTAACGAAGTCGACATGACGCGATTGTACGTCGCTTCACATCTTCTCCCGCTTCCGCTTTTTTTTTCCCCTCTCCCGCTTGCGGGAGAGGGTTAGGGTGAGGGCAAGCTTGGTTCGACGTCGCTAGCGAACGATCGGGAAGTTGCACTTCGACTGCCCTCACCCTGCCTCTCCCGCAAGCGGGAGAGGGGAAAGCGGTGGCTAATTGCCCGCCTTCGCGAGCGCTTCGAGCCGCCGCAGAATCGTCTGCGTCATGTCGCGCTGCAGCTCCTGCGTCAGGAGATCGATCTCGGCCGCGACGCCGAGCGCCTGGCTCGCGTCGAACGTGAAATCGCGCGAGAGCTCGATCGTCTGCTTCGGCAGCAGGGACGTGCCGGCCGCGTCCTCGACGTCGAGCTCGACGTGATAGCGCAGCGAGTATTCGGTCGCGCGCGCGTTGCCGCCGACCGAGAGCACGTCGGTCGAGATCGCGTTCGCGGTGCTGTTCATGACGGCGACGCCGGGCGCGACCGCGTCGACGACTTCGCCGCCGGAACGCGGCAGCGCCTTCGCGAGATCCTTCGCGAGCAGGCTCGACGGATCGGCGATCTGGATGTGCACCTTCTTCATGCTCGGCGGCAGATCCGCCTCCTTGCGCAGATGAAATCCGCAGCCGGACGCGACGACGGCGAACACGGCGAGCATCGCGAGGCTGAGGCGGCGCAGATTCATGTGCGGGTTCCGGGGCGGATCGGGAAGCGATCG
>DASZWL010000176.1:0-2495 GCA_035546695.1 Rhodanobacteraceae bacterium
CTTCGAATCGACGACGATGTCCTTGTTGTCCGGCAGGCGCACGATCACGTCGGGACGCGGTCGCGAGCCGTCGTCGTTGCGGAACGTCACCTGCGTCTCGTAATCGCGACCGGCGCTGAGGCCCGATGCTTCGAGCACGCGCTCGAGCACGAGCTCGCCCCATGCGCCCTGCGTGCGCGAATCGCCCTTCAGCGCGCGCGTGAGATTGATCGCGTCCTCGCTGATGCGCTGGTTGAGCTGCTTCAGGCTCTGGATCTCCTGCGCGAGCATGCCGCGCTCGCGCTGGTCGCTCGCGTGCGTCTGCGTGACGGTCTCGCGGAATTCGCGAAGCTGGAGCTTCAATGGATCGAGCAGGCCGCCGAGCTGCTGCTCGCTCTGCTCGCGCAGGTGCTTCGCCTTGTCGTCGAGGATCGACGCGGCGAGATTCTGGAACGAATCGCGCAATCTCTGCTCGGCCTGATCGAGCAGCGCGAGCTTTTCCGTCGCGGCCTGCAACTGTTCACGCGAGGAAGCTTCGAGCGCCGCATGACTCGCCGACAGCGCGTCGAGCCGATGCTGGAGACCGTCGCGGATACGGCGCGCTTCGGCGAGGTCGGACTCCAGACGCTCCGCGCGCGCCTGCTGCGCGGCCGCGTGCGCAGCGGACTCGCGCAGAGTCCGCGCACTCGTCTCGACCTCTCGCTCGAAACGTTCGACGCGCCGCGACAGCTCATCCGCTCGCGCGACCGCCGCGGAACGCTGCTCGGCGAGCACCGCGATCTCGCCGTCGCGCGACGTGCGACCGGCCGCATGCGCTTGCGCCTCTCGCCGCCGAGCAACGAGCCACGCGATCAGGGTGGCGACGAGAATTCCGGCGACAACGCCGACAAGCGAGGCGACGAAAGGCGTCAGATTCGGCACCGAGGAACCTCCGCGTCAGAAGAGTTCATTCTGACAGCGGAAAGTCTCAATTGCCGAGAAACGCCAATTGCGGGACGACGACGCGACCGCGCGCCTTCCGGCGCAACCGCGTCGCCGTCGCGGCAGATCACGCCTTCGCGTTGTAACCCGAGCACCAGCCCTTGGCCGCGGTCGACTTGCCGGGGAAGAGGCCGCACGGTCCGTAGGCGTCGCCCGCCTTGCCGGTCCAGAAGCGGCAGTTGTCACACTGCTCGCCCGCCTTGTACGTCGCGAACTTCGCCTTGTCGACTTTCGTCGCATCTTCCTTGTAGCCGAGCGCCATCGCGGTCGGATCGCTCTCGGCGAGATGCGGAAGATCGTCGGCGCGGACGACGCGCGGCAATATCGCCGCGATCGGCGCAACCGCCGCACCGGCGGCGGCGAGCTTGAGGAAACGGCGTCTGGCCTGGCTGTCAGCTGGGTTGGACATAGTCGGCTCCTGGCATGAAGGGAGTGAGTAGGTGGAGTTGCCTCCGGCCGGCGCCGAGAATACTCCGACCTTTGAAACGGATGCTGACACGATATAGGAATAGCTCTCAGTTACATTTCGGGTCATGTGCAAAGTCAGCTTTCGCCTCTCCCGCTTGCGGGAGAGGCCGCGTCGAAGGCGCGGATGAGGGAAGCTTTTATCGCGGCGAAGCCCGCTTGCCACCCACATCCGCTCCTTTATAGTCGACGCGTGAAAACACCTCTCCCCTACGACTCCGCCGCCCTCGCCGCCTGCGCGCGCACGATCGCCGAGACCGGACGCGAGCTCGCCGCGTTCGGCTGGACGCCGGCGACGAGCAGCAACTTCTCGATGCGGCTCGATCCGCTGCACGCCGCGGTGACGATCTCCGGCCGCGACAAGGGCAAGCTCGGAGAAAGCGACATCATGGTCGTCGACCTCGACGGCCGCGCCGTCGCGACCGACGCGCGTCCATCGGCGGAAACGCTGCTGCACACGCAGATTTACCGGCGCTTCCCCGACGCGAACGCGGTGCTGCACACGCACTCGCGCACGCAGACCGTCGCCTCGCGCTTCTTCGCGCCGCGCGGCGTCGTCCGCTTCGAGGGTTGGGAGCTCCAGAAGGCGATCTCGGGCTACACGACGCACGAGAGCGTCCTCGACGTGCCGGTGTTCCCGAACACGCAGGACATGCAGGTGCTCGTCCGCGCCGTCGACGACTGGCTCGACGCGGGCAAGCCGCTCTCGGGCTACTTGATCGACGGCCACGGCATCTACACGTGGGGAAAAGACATGCCGGAGACGCGGCGCCATCTCGAGGCGTTCGAGTTCCTGCTGGCCTGCGAGCTCGATCTCGCGCGACTTGGAGGCGACACGCCGTGAGCCGACTCTCGATCTACGACGAAACGCGCGCCGGAAAGGCGCTTTCCGTGCACACCGATCACGCCGACATCGCGCGCGAGCTCGGCAAGGTCGGCGTGCGCTTCGAGCAATGGGAAGCCTCGCAGCCGATCGCGCCCGGCGCGAGCCAGGACGAAGTCATCGCGGCCTACAAGAGCGACATCGACCGGCTCATGCGCGAGGAAGGCTATCAGGCCGTCGACGTCAT
>DASZWL010000177.1:0-15233 GCA_035546695.1 Rhodanobacteraceae bacterium
GGAGAGGGCAGGGTGAGGGCATTCGGAGTGGGGCGCCTGACGAACATCAGCCTGTGGCGTCGAATCCGCTTGCCCTCACCCCGACCCTCTCCCGCAAGCGGGAGAGTGGGAACGGCACTCGCATCGGGGCGTCACGTCGAATCCGCTACAATTCAGCGTTTCACGAACCATTCGCGCGTCCGCGGCACGCTCGTTCGCGCGAGCCCGGCGAGTCGCGGAATAACAAGGAAAGCATGCGAGTTCTGGTCAGCAACGACGACGGCGTCGACTCACACGGCATCCACGTGCTCGCGGCGCGGCTCGCCGATGTCGGCGAAGTCACGGTCGTCGCGCCGGATCGCGATCGTTCCGGCGCGAGCAACTCGCTGACGCTCGATGCGCCGATCCGCGCCGTGCGGCTCGACGACGGACGCTACCGCGTCGCCGGCACGCCGACCGATTGCGTCCATCTCGCGCTGTCAGGGCTGCTGCCGCACGAGCCCGACATCGTCGTCTCGGGCATCAACAACTCGGCCAATCTCGGCGACGACGTCATCTATTCCGGCACCGTCTCGGCCGCGATGGAAGGACGCTTCCTCGGCTTCCCGGCGATCGCAATCTCGCTCGCGAGCGCCGATCACAAGGGCGTGCACTACGACAGCGCGGCCGAGACGGTCGTGCTGCTGATGCGCAAGCTGCTCGTCGATCCGCTGCCGGCCGACACGATCCTCAACGTCAACGTGCCCGATCGCCCATGGCGCGAGATCGACGGCTTCGCAGTCACGCGGCTCGGCCGGCGCCACCGCTCGGCGCCGTGCGTCGCACAGTGCGATCCGCGCGGCCGTCCGGTCTACTGGATCGGCCCGCCGGGCGAAGCGGAAGACGATGGCCCCGGCACCGATTTCCATGCGATCCGCTCCGGACAGGTTTCGATCACGCCGATCCACGTCGACCTCACGCGCTATCAGGCGCTCGAGAAGGTCGCGGGCTGGGTCGCCTCGCTCGAGCATCGGCTCGGCAGCGCGGCATGAGCGGTCTTCGCCCCGACCCCGCCTCGCGCGGACTCGGCATGACTTCGCAACGCGCACGCGATCGGCTCGTCGAGCGGCTCGCGGCCGAGGGCATCCGCGATCGGCGCGTGCTCGACGTGATCCGCCAGCTTCCGCGACATCTCTTCATCGACGAAGCGCTTGCCTCGCGCGCCTACGAAGATACGGCGCTGCCGATCGGGCAGGGACAGACGATCTCGCAGCCGTGGGTCGTCGCGCGCATGACCGAGGCGCTGATCGAGCACGGCATTCCGAAGAAAGTGCTCGAGATCGGCACGGGATCGGGCTATCAGGCGGCCGTGCTCGCAGCGCTCGTCGAAAAGGTCTATACGGTCGAGCGCATCGAGGAGCTTCTGCGCAACGCGCGACGGCGCTTTCGCAAGCTCGGCATCGCGAACATCCGCTCGAAGCACGACGACGGCCGGCTCGGCTGGCCCGAAGAAGCGCCGTTTGGCGCAATCATCCTGACCGCCGCAGGCGCCGAGCTCGACGAGGCGCTGCTCGATCAGCTCGCACCGGACGGCTGCCTCGTCGCGCCGGTCGGTCCGCCCGGACGGCAGACGCTGCTGAGACTTCGCGGCGTCGACGGCGAATGGGTACGCGAATCGCTCGGCGCCGTCAGCTTCGTGCCGCTGCTCGGCGGCACGGCCTGATGCGCGAAGCGATGTCGGCTGCCAGGGGAGTCGCACCGTGAAGATCTTCAAGCCGCTCTACGAGAGCGCATTGCGCTGGGCCGCGCATCCGAAAGCGCCGTGGTATCTCGCGCTCCTCAGTTTCTTCGAGGCGATCATCTTTCCGGTCATGCCCGAGGTCATGCTGGCGCCGATGGTGCTCGCGAAGCCCGCGCGCTGGGCGCGCTACGCCGCGATCAGCCTGACGTGCTCGATGATCGGTGCGCTCGTCGGCTATGCGCTCGGGCATTTCGCGTTCGATGCGGCGCGGCCGATGCTCGACGAGCTCGGCTGGCTCTCGCGCATCGACTCGCTGGTGACCGAGCTGCGCGGCGATCTCGGCGAGCATCCGTGGAAGGCGTTCTGGCTGCTCGTCGCGGCCGGGTTCGTGCCAGTGCCGCTCAAGGTGTTCACGTGGGCGTCCGGTATCGTCGGCATGCCATTGCTGCCGTTCATCGGCGGCATGATCATCGGGCGCGGCAAGCGCGTTTTCCTCCTCGCTGGGGCGATCCGGCTCGGCGGCCCGAAGGCGGAGGCGGCGCTGCATCGCTGGATCGAGCCGATCGGATGGGCGACAGCGATTCTTCTCGCCGGCGTGTTCGTTTACTTTAAATACATCCGCTAAACTGTTGGCATGAAAAGGGATTACCGGCGGAACATCGTGCTCGTCGCTGCGTTCGCCGGCGTCGTCGGCGGATGCGCGTCGACCGGTCCCGCGCCGGTCGAGGATCGCAGCGTCAATCCCTCCCGGCGTCCGCGCGCCGCGGCACCGGCGCCTCGCCCACCGTCCGACGGAACCTATCGCGTCCAGCGCGGCGACACGCTCTACAGCATCGCGTTCCGGCATGGGCTCGACTATCGCGAGCTCGCCGGCTGGAATGGCATCGCGCCTCCGTACACGATCTATCCCGGTCGCGAGCTGCGGCTCGCGCCGCCGGGTTCGCGAGCCGTTGCGAAGCAGCCGATTCCTTCGGTTCCGCCAGCCGTGACGCGACCCCCGTCTTCGCCCGCACCGAAACCTCCCGCGCCCGTCGCTGCGCCGCCGCCGTCGGCGAACGCCGGAACGCCTTCGCGCGTCGGACCTCCGAATGCACCGCCGCCCGCCGTCACGCCGCCTCCATCAGAAGCAGCGCCGAGCGGCGACATCGCATGGCGCTGGCCGGCCGATGGTTCCGTCATCGGCGGTTACGTCGCCGGCGATCCGATGCGCCAGGGCATCGACATCGCAGGACAAGCCGGCGCGCCGGTTCGCGCCGCGGCCGACGGCACCGTCGTGTACAGCGGCAACGGACTCATCGGCTATGGCGAGCTGATCATCGTCAAGCACAACCCGGCGTTCCTTTCCGCGTACGGCCACAACCGCAAGCGCCTCGTGCAGGAAGGCGAGCGCGTCAAGGCCGGCCAGACGATCGCCGAGATGGGATCGAGCGGCGCGAGCCGCGACGAGCTGCATTTCGAGATCCGCAAGAACGGCAAGCCGTCGAATCCGCTCGATTATCTGCCGCGCCGTTGAGAGCGCTTCGTCGGTTCCATCCGTCGTTACCGCTCCGCATCTCTCCGTCACTCACCCAACCTCTGCCGTCATTCCCGCGAATGCGGGAATCCATTTTCGCTTTGGTGGCACCGGCAAAGTGGATTCCGTTTCGCAGGAATGACGGCGATGGTTGGGTGTCGTTGCGCGATCCGCGCGACGCACGCGCCCTGTCGGCGTAAGCTCGTGCGATGAGCGCCGAGCGCCCGTCCGATTCCGGCCTTCCGCACGACGACTACATCGATCTCGTCGATGCGATCGAACCGCACGACGAAGAAGCGCGCTCGTCGACGAGCATCTATCTCAGCGAGATCGGCCTCACGCCGTTGCTTCAAGCGCGCGACGAAGCCGCGCTCGCCGCGGCGATCCGTGACGGCGACGCCGACGCGCGCCGGCGCATGATCGAAGCGAACCTGCGTCTCGTCGTCTCGGTCGCGCGCGCGTATGTCGGCCGCGGCGTGCCGCTGATGGATCTCATCGCCGAAGGCAACATCGGTTTGATTCGCGCCGTCGAGAAATTCGATCCGGCGCGGCGCCTGCGCTTCTCGACATATGCGGTCTGGTGGATCCGCGAAGCCGTGCAGCAGGCCGTCATGCATCAGGGTCGCACGGTGCGCCTGCCCGTGCACGTGCTGCGCGAGCTCGCGCACGTACTGCGCGCCGAGCGCGAGCTTGCAGCGCGCAGTGGTACGCCGCCGAGCCTCGAGCAGATTGCCGCTGCGGTCGGCAAGGAGCTCGGCGAAGTCGCCGAGCTTTTCCGCGTCGGCGAAGGCGTGACGTCGCTCGATGCAGCCGTCGAAGCCGGCGAGCCGTTCGCATTGCCGCCGGAGCGCGAGGAATCCGCGAATGCGCTGTCGCCGGCCGAAGCCGGGCGTCTCGGCCTTTGGCTCTCGCGGCTGACCGAGCGCCAGCGCGCCGTCATGCAGCGCCGCTTCGGACTCGGTGGCGCGCCGGTGCAATCACTGGCCGAGATCGGACGCGATCTCGGCATCACGCGCGAGCGCGCGCGACAGATTCAGGAAGAGGCGATGCGGAAGTTGCGGAAGCTTTCGCAGGATGAGTGATCGTGTCTTGTCGTCGGAGCCGAACGCCGCCGTCATTCCCGCGAAAGCGGGAATCCATTGTCTTCGACGGTCCGAAAAATGGATTCCCGCTTTCGCGGGAATGACGGCGGGGTTTATTACGCGGCAAACGAATGCCACAGATATAGGGTGGGCCTTGGCCCACCGATGTCGCCGACGCTGGGCCAAGGCCCACCGATTGTTGCCGCGGTGGGCCAAGGCCCACCCTATGGTTCTCGCGGCAGCATGAACGCGGCAATGGCGCGTCGGCCTTCCGATGCCAGCAGATTGTACGTCCGGCTCGCCGCCGCGTTGTCCATGACTTCAACGCCGATGCGTCGGCGCAGCAGCGAAACGATCGCTTCGCGCGAAGGAAACACCTGACGCTCGCCGGTGCCGAGCAGCACGACTTCGGGTTCGAGCGCGGCGATCGCTTCGGCGGCGGCGACGTCGAACTCCGAAGCATCCGTCACCGGCCAATCCTCGACGACGCGATCCGGCGCGAGAATGAAACTTCGCGTCAGCACGCGATCGACGATCGTGATCGCGTGCGGCGCGCAATTGCGCACGAAGAGATAACCTTCGGGCTTGTCCTGCGTCAGCTGCATCGCGACGCTTCGAATCGCACGACGATCACTTGCGCGGCAGCTCGATCTTCGGCTGCTCGGGATTGCGACGGTAGAAGCACGCGATGCGGCCGATCGTCTGCACGAGCTCGGCTTTCGCGCCTTCGCGCAGCAGCTCGATCGTCTCGGCGCGATCGTCGCGATCGGCATCGGAGAGCTTCACCTTGACGAGCTCGTGATGCGCGAGCGCGCCGTCGAATTCCTTCATGAGCGACGGCGTCACGCCCTTTTGTCCGACCATGATGACCGGATCGAGCGCGTGCGCGAGGCCGCGCAGATAGCGCTTCTGGTGCGAAGTGAGCGGCATGAACGGAAACCGAATGCGGACGGGCGGTTACGAAGCGGACGAGCGCTTGAGGGTATCATGCGCGCGTCCTCACTCGAACCGGCGCGGTGCCGCGCTGACGATGGCGCGCAGCAAATCGAGCACCCGCTGGCTCCAGGAGCATTTCAGCGACCCGTACGTGAAGCGCGCGCAGGCCGAAGGCTGGCGCTCGCGCGCCGTGTACAAGCTCGAGGAGCTGATCGATCGCGATCGCCTCCTGAAGCCCGGCATGACTGTCGTCGATCTCGGCGCCGCGCCGGGCGGATGGTCGCAGATGGTCCGCACACGCCTCGGCGAGAGCGGACGCGTAATCGCGCTCGACATTCTGCCGATGCAGGGCATCGGCGGCGTCGACTTCATCCTCGGCGATTTCCGGGAAAAGGAAGCGCTGAAAACGCTGGAAAAACATCTGGATGGCGCTCCGGTCGATCTTGTGCTTTCTGACATGGCCCCCAATCTCAGCGGCATGGACAGCGTCGACCAGCCGCGCGCGATGCATCTCGCCGAGCTCGCCGAGGAGTTCGCCGCGGCGCATTTACGTTCCGGAGGCGCATTTTTGACGAAGCTTTTCCAGGGCGAGGGTTTCGATGGCTACGTCCGGCGCTTGCGTCAGCGGTACGAGCGCGTCAGCATGCGGAAGCCGAAGGCGTCCCGGGCGCGGAGTTCCGAGGTTTACGCGCTGGCGATCGGCAAGAAATGAGCTTTTTTCCTTCTACCGCTTGCGGGAGAAGGTGCCGAAGGCGGATGAGGGAGGCCTTGTCACAAACTTCCCTCACCCGCGCCTGCGGCGCGACCTCTCCCGCAAGCGGGAGAGGTGAAAATCCAGTGACTCGAAAAGTTGCGGTGGTACTCCGAACATGAACGACATGGCCAAGAATCTTCTGCTCTGGGTGATCATCGCGGTCGTCCTGCTGACCGTCTTCCAGAGCTTCAATCCGCGCGCCTCGGCGCCGTCGGACGTGGCCTATTCGGAGTTCACGCAGCAGATCGCCAATGGCGGCGTCGCCTCGGTCGTGCTGAGCCCGGACTATCCGACCAAGGCGACGGCCAAGCTCAAGGACGGAACGGCGGTCTCGACGAATGTTCCGCTCGGCGCGAACGACAAGCTCGTCGAGGATCTCGTCAAGAACAACATCGAGTTCAAGCAGACGCCGGCCGACAACGTCGCGCCGCTCTGGAAGATCCTGCTCGACTGGGTGCCGTTCCTGATCTTCATCGGCTTGCTCGTCTACTTCATGCGCCAGATGCAGGCCGGCGCGGGCGGGCGCGGCGCGATGTCGTTCGGCCGCTCGCGCGCGAAGCTGCAAGGCGAGGATCAGGTCAAGGTCACGTTCGCCGACGTCGCGGGTTGCGACGAGGCGAAGGAGGAAGTCGGCGAGCTCGTCGAGTTCCTGCGCGATCCGTCGAAGTTCACCAAGCTCGGCGGCAAGATCCCTCGCGGTGTCCTGATGGTCGGCTCGCCCGGCACCGGCAAGACGCTGCTCGCGAAGGCGATCGCCGGCGAAGCGAAGGTGCCGTTCTTCTCGATCTCGGGTTCGGACTTCGTCGAAATGTTCGTCGGCGTCGGCGCCGCGCGCGTGCGCGACATGTTCGAGCAGGCGAAGAAGCACGCGCCGTGCATCATCTTCATCGACGAGATCGACGCGGTCGGCCGCCATCGCGGCGCGGGCCTCGGCGGCGGTCACGACGAGCGCGAGCAGACGTTGAATCAATTGCTCGTCGAGATGGACGGCTTCGAAGGCAACGAAGGCATCATCGTCATCGCGGCGACGAACCGTCCGGACGTGCTCGATCCCGCGCTGCTGCGTCCAGGTCGCTTCGACCGTCAGGTCGTCGTGCCGCTGCCGGATCTTCGCGGCCGCGAGCAGATCCTGAAAGTCCACATGCGCAAGGTGCCGGTCGCGAGCGATGTCGAGCCGCTCGTCATCGCGCGCGGCACGCCGGGCTTCTCGGGCGCCGATCTCGCGAATCTCGTCAACGAAGCCGCGCTGTTCGCCGCGCGCGAGAACACGCGCGAAGTGCAGATGATTCATTTCGAGCGAGCGAAGGACAAGATCATGATGGGCGCCGAGCGGCGCTCGATGATCATGTCGGACGACGAGAAGAAACTGACCGCGTACCACGAAGCGGGTCACGCGATCGTCGGTCTTTCCGTGCCCGAGCACGATCCGGTGCACAAGGTCACGATCATTCCGCGCGGCCGTGCGCTCGGCGTCACGATGTTCCTGCCCGAGCAGGATCGTTACAGCCATTCGAAGACCTCGCTCGAAAGCCGCCTCGCGAGCCTCTACGGCGGTCGCGTCGCCGAGGAGCTGATCTTCGGCGACGAGAAAGTCACGACCGGCGCGTCGAACGACATCCAGCGCGCGACGCAGCTCGCGCGCGACATGGTCACGAAGTACGGCCTCTCCGAAGAGCTCGGCCCGATGACGTATACCGACGAGGAAGACGAAGTCTTCCTCGGCCGCTCGGTCACGCAGCACAAGCACGTGTCCGAAGAAACCGCGCGCAAGATCGACGAGGTCGTGCGCGGCGTCATCGATCGCGCGTACGAGCGCGCGAAGACGATCCTGACGACCGAAAATGCCAAGCTCGAGGCGATGGCGAAGGCGCTGCTCCAGTACGAGACGATCGACAAGGATCAGATCGCCGCGATCATGGCCGGCCGCGAACCCGCTCCGCCGAAGGACTGGCGCGATCCGAAGCCGACGTCAGGTTCATCGTCCGGTGGAACGCGCGGCGAAAGCCCGATCGGCGGACCTGCCGTGCAGCCGCGCGTCACGGCATCGAAGCCGGCTGAATGACGGGTTCGGCGATGCGATCGCATTGATCGAACGAGGCCGCCTTCGGGCGGCCTCGGCGTTTCCGGCGCGCGGATTCCGCGCAGCATATTGCCGGAACCGCGTCGTGCACCGCACATCGATCGCGCGGACGACGCGGTTGCGCCTCCGTTCGTGTATGTTTGCAAGCCTTCGTGCGGATTCGACGCTGCGCCGCGGTCCGCCGCCGACTGGGGACATGCCGAGATGATTCGCGCTTCACGCTGGGCCAGCCTGGCCGCACTGACGTTTTCGTTTGCCGGCGGAACGGTGGCCGCGGCCGGCGAGATGCATTGGGTTCGCGTCGATGCCAGTCACGACGCGATCTCCCGCATCGTCGATGCGAAGAACGCCGCCGACTACGGCTCGTTCCAGTGGCTTTCCGTCGATTCGTCGTCGCTGGCGCGGCTGAAGAGCGCGGGATTCCCGATCGTCGAAAGCGAAGCGCCATTCGCGCTCGATCTTGGCGGCGAGCATTTCGATCCCGCGGCCGGCGTTCCGGAATTCGGCGGCTGGAACCATGCATCGCGAAGCGACGGCGCGGATTTCCGTCTCGTGCAGTTCGGCGGGCCCGTTCGCCAGTCCTCGCTCGATGCGTTGCGCACCGAAGGCGTCGAGCCGGTCCAGTATATCCATCCGTTTACCTATGTCGTCTGGTCACGCACCAGCGCGCTCCAGCAAGCCGCGAGGCACGTCGCCGCACGCTGGAGCGGCGATTTCCTGCCGGCGTATCGCGTGCAGCCGAAATGGCGCTCGCTCGGCGCGGCCGAGATCGATGTCCACGTTTCCGCGTATCGCAACGCCGCTGGCGTCGAGGACGCGCTTCGCGCGGCCGGCGCGACGGTCACCGGCTCGCATGCGATCGATCGCCATTTCCGTACGATCGGCGTGCGCGTCGCCGGCAACCGCTTCGCGGCGATCGCGGCGATTCCGGGCGTCTATAGCGTGCAGCCGGTGCCGACGAGCGGCGGCCTGCGCGCCGAGATGAGCGATCAGGTCAATGCCGGCAACGTCGACGACGACAATTTCGCGTTTCCGGGCTATCTCGACTATCTCGAAGGCATCGGAGTCGACGGCAGCGGCGTCGTCATCGCGGACGTCGACGGCGGCATCTACGACACGCATCCCGATCTCGTGCATCGCATGGTGTCGTGCACGGGCACGACCTGCGGCGGCAGCGAGACCGATTCGCACGGCACGCATACCGCCGGCATCATGGCCGGCGACGGCAGCTCCGGTACGATGACCGCAAACGGATTCCTGCGCGGTCTCGGCATGGCGCCCGGCGCGAATCTCGTCGAGCAGCTTTACGACCCGACCTACACACACCCCGGCGGCATGCTTCTCCTGATGACCGAGTCGTACCGCAACCACGCGGTCATGTCCGGCAACAGCTGGGGACCATCCGGCGTTCCGGAAGGTTACGACGACGACACGCGCCAGGTCGACGTCGGCGTGCGCGATGCCGATCCCGACGAAGCCGGCGACCAGCCGTTCCATTACGTGCTGTCGATCATGAACGGCGACGGCGGCACGAGCACGCAGGGCACGCCGGACGAAGCGAAGAACATCTTCACGATCGGATCGACGTGGATGCAGGATTCGCCGACCGCGCAGAACCCGGACATCGACGATGTCTCCGCGAACAGCGCGCACGGTCCCGCGCTCGATGGGCGCAGCATTCCCGCGATGGTCGCGCCGGGTTGCGACGTCGATTCGTCGATCAGCGCGACCGGTTACGGACTTCTCTGCGGTACGAGCATGGCCTCGCCGCACGTGACCGGCGCATCGGCGCTTTTCGTCGAGTACTACCGGAATCTCTTCGGACACGATCCGAGCCCCGCGATGATCAAGGCCGCCTTCACGGCAGTCGCGAAGAACCTGACCGGCCATCTCGATGCGGACGGCCACGTCATGACGCATCTCTTCGACAACAGGCAGGGCTGGGGCCGCCTGCAAATCGATCCCGTGCTCGCGCCGCGGCAAGCCGTGCAGTACGTCGATCAGACGACCGTCTTCGACAACACCGGCGAGAGCTGGACGCGCACGTACGCCGCCGCCGATCCGACGCAGCCGATTCGCATCATGCTCGCGTGGACCGACGCGCCTGGCCACGGTCTCGGCGGCTCGACGCCGGCGTGGAACAACGATCTCGATCTGCGCGTCACGACGGGCGCCGGCACGTTCCTCGGCAATGCGCTCGACGACGACGGCTGGTCCGAAACCGGTGGCAAGCCCGACGAGAAGAACAACACCGAAGCGGTTTTCCTGCAGCCGGCGCAGCACGGCGGATCGGTCACGATCGAAGTGCTCGCGGCCGACATCAACTCCGATGCGCTGCCGTCGAGCGGCGACGACACCGACCAGGATTTCGCGCTCGTCTGCTACAACTGCGCCGACGGACCGAGTGGCCCGGATCTCATCGTCGGGCCGGTGCTGATGGACGGGTTTCTGCTGCCGGGCGGCGCGCTCGGACTCGGGATCAACGTCGATAACATGGGTCCGGGCGATGCTACCGGCGTCCATGTCGTAGTCACGACGACGCTCGCGAACGCGACATTCACGCACGACCTCTTCGACGAGTGGACCTGCGACGTCTCCACGGTGGCAGCGACGGCGACTTGCGATCTCGACACGAAGCTCGCGCCCGGCGTGGCCCCTCAGCTCGGATTGATCCTCCACGCACCACCCGATGCGCCGTACGGCGCATTCGAGACGACGTTTACCGTCGGCAGCGACGGCATCGATCCGGATCCCGAGAACAACCGGCTCGATCTCGAGCTCGAAGTCGTCGATCACCTGTTCGCGAACGGGTTCGAGCTCGAAGGCGCTCCGTGATTGCGATCGAACTCGATTGCGGCGGCCGGCCGCTCGAGCTCGACCGGCCGCGGATCTCGGGCATCGTCAACGTCACACCCGACTCGTTCTCGGACGGCGGGCGCTTCGACGATCCCGCGCTCGCGATCGAGCACGGGCTACGGCTCGTAGAGGAAGGCGCGGACCTGCTCGACGTCGGCGGAGAATCGACACGCCCCGGTGCGGGCGATGTCGATGCGGCGACCGAGATCGCGCGCGTCGTGCCGGTCATCGAAGCGCTCGCGAAGGCGACGCGCGTGCCGATCTCGATCGACACGTCCAAACCGGAAGTCATGCGCGCCGCCGTCGCAGCCGGCGCCGGGCTCGTCAACGACGTACGCGCGCTGCGCGAAGACGGCGCGCTCGATGCGGTCGCCGCGCTCGGCGTGCCGGTGATCCTCGTGCACATGCTGGGCGAGCCGCGCACGATGCAGGACGATCCGCACTACGACGATGTCGTCGGCGACGTGCATCGTTTCCTGACCGATCGTCTTTTCGCGTGCCAGATGGCCGGCATCGACAGGAAGAAGATCCTCATCGATCCCGGCTTCGGCTTCGGCAAGACACTCGAGCACAATCTGCTGCTGTTGCGCGATCTGAAACGCTTCGCCGAGATCGCGCCGGTCGTCGCCGGGCTCTCGCGCAAGGCGACGATCGGCAAGCTGACCGGTCGCGAGAATCCCGCCGATCGCGCGGCGGGCTCCGCGGCGGCGGCGCTGATCGCCGTGCAGAACGGCGCGTCGATCGTGCGCGTGCACGACGTCGCGGTCACGCGCGATGCGCTCGCGGTGTGGCAGGGCGTCGTCTCGCTCGGCGCGGCGCCGAAGCGAAAGGAAGCGACGAAGCGCGTGAGTTGGGACGAGGATTGAGAAGCTTTCGTCGTCTCCGCGAAAGCGGGAACCGGCGCGTCGGCAGATGATCGCGCTCACCCGACAAAACTTCGTCGTTCCCGCGAAGGCGGGAACCGAGCGCCTCTGCTTCAGCCGCTGAAGGCGCTGGATCCCCGCTTTCGCGGGGACGACGAGGACTCAGGTGTTCAACCGATACCGGCGCAGGAATTCATAGTCGTCTCGGCACGCGTCACTGACGCGTTTCGCTTCTCCGTCGAGCTTCGCGTTCGCACGCTCGCGTGGCTCCTCGAACCCCGTCGACTTCCAGACCGCGTGATACCAGTACGGCGCCCAGACACCGTCGGTCTCACGCGGACCTGCGGGCCACGACAACATGCGCTCGGTAAACCCGATGCCGAGCTTCGCGCACAGCGCGCGAAGCTGAGCCTCGGGCGCGCGCAGGAATTCGTCCGCATCGACGACCGGCGGCGCCGCGCCGTTGCGCTCGGCGATCTCGTCGAACAGACTTCGCTCCTGCGGGAGGCCGATGTCGTCCGGCGTCACCGTGTCGCGCGTTCGCAGGTAAGAGCTCACGACCTCGTCGGGATCGCGGATCAGGAACACGTTCGTCAGCGCGTGGATCCAATCGTGCGCGATATGCGGCAGCAGATGATGGCTCATGTGCTTCTGATACCAGATCGGCCGTTCGCCGGGAGCGGGACCGACGAGCGCAGCCGCAACCTTGCGCCAGTCGGTCTCTCCGCTCGCGATGACCTCGTCGCGGCCGGGATGATCCGAGCGTGTTTCCGCAAGATAGTGCGCGTAGAGCGGCTCGTCGGACACGGCGCAATCGCCGCGGTTCTCCCACGCGCGCATCATCGCGGTCGAGATGTTGCGCGGTCCCGACCACATCGCGATGCGCAGCGGCCCGCTCATTGCGGCGCGCGGCGGGAGGCGACGTCGCGTGCGATCAACGCGCGATACAGCCCTTGCAGACGCTCGACCATCGGGCCGCGCCTACCGTCGCCGATCGTCCTTCCGTCGATCGTGTGCACCGGCACGACGCCGGCGAACGTGCCGGTCACGAACGCCTCGTCGGCGCCGTAGACGTCGGTCAGGCTGAACGATTTCTCGAACGAAGGAATGTCGTTCTCGCGGCAGATCGCGAGCACGTTCGCGCGCGTGATGCCGCCGAGGCAGTACTGGCCGGTCGACGTCCAGACTTCGCCCTTGCGCACGATGAAGAAGTGCGTCGAGTTGCAGGTCGCGACGAAGCCGTGCGGATCGAGCATCAATCCTTCGTCGGCGCCGGCCGTATACGCCTGGATGCACGCCGTGATGCAGTTGAGCTTGCTGTGGCTGTTGAGCTTCGGATCCTGCACGTCGGGATAGCCGCGGCGAACGTGCACGGTGAAGAGCGAGAGGCCGCGCTCGATCGTGTCCGGCAGCGGGTTCTTGTGCTCGGGGATGATCACGATCGTCGCGGGACCGATCACGACGCGCGGATCCTGATACGGCGTGCGCTTGACGCCGCGCGTGACCATCAGCCGCACGTGCACGCCGTCGGTCATGCCGTTCGCGGCGAGCGCCGCGTAGACTGCGCGCGTCAACGCGTCGCGATCGAGACCGATGTCGAGCGCGATCGCCTTCGCGCCTTCGTAGAGCCGGTCGAGATGCTGATCGAGGAACGCGGGATGGCCGTTCGAAACGCGAAGGCCTTCCCATACGCCGTCGCCGAGCACGAAGCCGGAGTCGAAGACAGAGACAACGGCCTCTTCGCGCTTCTTCATCGTGCCGTTGACGTAGATCAGGATGTCGCGGTTGCGCGGATCTTCCTGTGATTCGTGGACGCTTTTCGCCATGGGCTTTCTACCATCAGGCCGGAGCGTAAGCATACGTCAACCCCTTCGTCATTCCGGCGAAGGCCGGAATCCAGCTTTGATCTTGCGCAGCGCAAAAAAATGGATTCCGGCCTTCGCCGGAATGACGGACGAAGTAAAATCAGCGCAGCACGCGAACATGCAACTCCGCATAGCTGCCGGAAGACGCCAGCGCCGTGATCGTCTGATCGCCGATCTCGGCGAACGCATGCTCGAACGCACCGCTGCCGCGCGTCTCGCCTTCGAGCTTGCCGTTGACGAGCCAGAGCACGTCGCCGCTTGCGCCGAGCGCGCGCAGGCGCACGATCGCGGGTTTGTCGCTGTTCGGTGCGCGCGCGATCGCGGCGTGATCGGCGACGCCGTCGATGCGAATCGGTTGCAGCGCGTCTAGCCCGTCGCCGCTGCAACCCGCGGCGAGCGGCGGCAGGCTCGCGCGGCGTCGCGTCTCGCGCGAGAGCCAGGGATACGCGAGTGCGGGCCAGCGCGCGATCTCGACGTCCGTTGCATCGGCGTGATCGCAATCGGCGCTGAGCCGCCGTCCGCTCTTCGCATCGACGCGAAGATGCGTGACACCGGCACTCCACGTCGTCGCGTCGCGCTCCGGCAACGTCGGCGGCACGACGCCGTTCAGCACCCAGGCGCTGCGCTTTTCGTGGCAGAGATCCGCATGCGCCGGATCGAACGCGAGGCCGAGCGGCCAGCAGACTTCGACCTCCGCGACGCTCGCCGGCGGCGGCGACGGCGTCGGCGCGAGCGCCGCGCGCGGCAGCGTGTCGACGATCTGGAACATCAACGGCAACGCGGTCACGGCGCCGTACTGGCCCGGCAGCGGCGTGCCGTCCGGCCGCCCGATCCAGACCGCGATCGTGTAGCGCCGCGTCGCGCCGACGGCCCATGCATCGCGGAAGCCGTAGCTCGTGCCGGTCTTCCACGCGACGCGCGGCCGCGAGCCGGGATCGAACGTGCCGGGCGCGTAACCGGGACGCGGATTCGCTTCGAGGATGTCGCGCACGATCCACGCTGCGCCCTCGGACAGCATGTGGCGCTCGATGACGGGATCGTCGCTCTCGTAGCGCACGCAACCGCCGATGCCGCCGCGATTCAGCGCGACATAGGCGCCGACGAGGTCTTCCATGCGCACGCCGCCGCCGCCAAGGATCACTGAAAGATTCGGTGTCGCGCCGCGCGGCAGCCGCACATCGAGCCCCGCATTGGCGAGTCGCGCGGTGAAGCGCGCCGGTCCGACGCGATCGAGGAGATCGACGGCCGGCACATTGAGCGAAAGACGCAGCGCTTCGGCCGCGCCGATTGGGCCGTTGTATGCCATGTCGAAATTGCCGGGTCGATACGTGCCGAACGATTGCGGCGCATCGACGAGCAGCGATTCGGAATCGATGAGCCCGTCGTCGAGCGCGAGCCCGTAGAGAAACGGCTTCAGCGTCGAGCCGGGCGATCGCCACGCGCGCACCATGTCGACGTGACCGAGCCGCGCTTCGTCGCCGAACTCGGCCGAACCGACGTATGCGCGCGCTTCGAGCGTCGCGTTGTCGACGACGAGTAGCGCGGCCGACGTGCGTTCCGGCAGTCGCGCGAGGTAATCGGTGAC
>DASZWL010000178.1:0-4980 GCA_035546695.1 Rhodanobacteraceae bacterium
CCTAACGCCTGAGTTAAGCCGCGCCGCGAAGCGGCGTCGGCTTGGACGAATTGTTAGGCCGCACCTGGCTGGCCTGACACGACCTTTGATGGATATAAAGCAGCGGGGTTTGAAAAGTAGCTGAACTCAAAGCTGAAGTTGCGCTCTCTAAAGTAAATTACGCCAGAAACCTCCGGGACGGTCGCGAACCATCCGTTGTGCTGCCGATAGAGAACCTGTTGGATCTCCTGCGGGGAAAGCGACGCAACAAACTCACCGAATACGCCAAGAACATAAGGTACCCCTGCCTTCCGAACAAGCTCGGAATACTGGCCGGCCTTGTCACTGAGATTTCTATAGATGTGATCCGGGGGTATGCCAATCCATCCGCTCCAAGATCCGCTTGAGCGAACTGACGCCGATATCTCTTGCTCTTTCTCGTTTCGCTGGTGAAGTGTCACCACGTCGATCACTTCCAGCAGCCGAGAATCCTCTCCGCAGAGCGACCAATCTGGGGTCTTTCCACAAATGAGCTGCTCGTATCTGAAGTTGGCACCGCTTTGCCGCAAATGCGCGCCGAGCAGCAACTCTCGATACGTGTGGAATCGAGCGCGAAGTGGTTGTGTCGTTAGCTTCTCCACAAACGGCGCGGCATCGTCCGGATGCAGACGATCGATGAGCTCATGGAGATGAGCATTACCAGCTTCGTCTGGGTCTAAACGCGGCAGGTTTGTCACTTGTGCGGCCTAACTACAAATAGGTCCCACTTCCGGGACGTTGGACCCAATCGTTCAGCAACGCGATCCCGCGGTCAAGCGAAATTCCTGCCATATTCGATCTCCAGCGCGTGATCATCGTCCATTCTCCTGGGCGAAGGTGGCGACGCTACACGGCAAAAGCGCGCCTGTATGAGTTACGCCGTCCACATCGAGTGTGTAACGGACGAGCAGCGGCCAATGATTCGCTTTATCAATCGAGCTCGAATCCAACCCGGGTCTCGTAGCGTGGTGCAAGACGGACGCTTTCGGAAGGCTGTCGTCATCGTGGACATCCGTCGATGCGCTCGCGAGGCATCCGACAAGAATTCGAGCGCTATCGAGCATCCTTCCGCGCTGCTGAAGCTCGAAGCCAAGAGCCGCCATCGGTAGAGGACAATGGCGGCAGGGTTTTGCACGACGTAACCGCCAAAGCCGGAAGGCGCCCGCATTTCATCTTCGCGTCCTTCATGGTTCAATCGCTGCCTTTCCGGAGCCGATGCCCGGCAATCATGCGGTCACGCGCTCCGAGGGAATCCGACATGTCCACACGACGCGGCATCATCCTCGCCGGCGGCTCTGGCACGCGGCTCTATCCGTTGACGCAGGCGGTCAGCAAGCAACTCCTGCCGGTCTACGACAAGCCGATGATCTACTACCCGCTGTCGACGCTGATGCTCGCCGGCATCCGGGAAATCCTCGTCATCAACACGCCGCACGAACAGCCGATGTTCGTGCGGCTGCTCGGCGACGGATCGCAATGGGGCATCTCGGTCCGCTACGCCGTGCAGCCGTCTCCCGACGGTCTCGCGCAAGCGTTCGTGATCGGCCGCGATTTCGTCGCGGGCGAGCCTTCGTGCCTGATCCTCGGCGACAATATCTTCTACGGACACGGACTCACCGAAGCGATGCAGCGCGCCGTGGATCGCGCGCATGGTGCAACCGTATTCGGCTACTGGGTGCGCGACCCCGAGCGTTACGGGGTTGCCGAATTCGACGGCGACGGCCGTGTCGTCGGACTCGAGGAGAAGCCCGCGCGCCCGAAATCGTCGTGGGCCGTGACGGGTCTCTATTTCTACGACGCTCGCGTTTGCGACTTCGCGGCTTCGCTGAAGCCATCGGCGCGCGGTGAGCTCGAGATCACCGATCTCAACCGCTGTTATCTCGACGACGGCTCGCTGATGCTGGAAAGGCTCGGCCGCGGCTACGCGTGGCTCGACACCGGCACGCACGAATCGCTGACCGAAGCGTCGAATTACATCGAGACGATCGAGAACCGGCAAGGCCTCAAGGTTTCCTGTCCCGAAGAGATCGCTTATCAACAGGGATGGATCGACGCCGATCAAGTGCGCCGCCTCGCCGAGCCGCTCGCGAAGAACGGCTACGGCCGATATCTCCTGCGCCTGATCGAGCAGGGCGGCGCGCCATGAAGATCATCGAGACGCCGCTCGACGGCTGCGTCGTCATCGAGCCCGCCGTGCATGGCGATGCGCGCGGCTTCTTCTACGAGAGCTTCAACGCGAAGACGTTTGCGGATGCCGGATTCGATCTCCGCTTCGTGCAGACGAACGTCTCGCGCTCGGCACGCAACGTGCTGCGCGGGCTGCACTACCAATGGCCGAATCCGCAGGGCAAGCTCGTCAGCGTCGTCGAAGGCGAGGTCTACGACGTCGCGGTCGACATCCGCGAGGGATCGCCGACGTTCGCGCAATGGACCGCGGCAATCCTCTCGGCCGAGAACAAGCGTCATTTCTGGGTGCCTGAAGGCTTCGCGCACGGCTTCGTCGTGCTCTCGGATTTCGCGACGTTCGTCTATCAGTGCACCGCGCTCTACGATCGCGCGAGCGACGCCGGCATCCGCTGGAACGACGGCCGCATCGGCGTCGACTGGCCGGTCGCCGAGCCGATTCTTTCGGACAAGGATCGGCAGACGCCGTTTCTCGACGAGATCGCGCGCGAGAAGTTGCCGGTTCTTCCGCGGCAATGAACGACGCCTCGACAAGCGTGGTGCCCGAACCTCCGTCATTCCGGCGAAAGCCGGAATCCATTTTCAGCGATGCGCAAAGCGAAATGGATTCCGGCTTTCGCCGGAATGACGGTCGCGGAAGACGACGGAATAGCGCATGAAAATCCTGGTTCTCGGCGCGAACGGTCAGGTCGGCTTCGAGCTGATGCGCGCGCTCGCGTCGGTCGGCGAAGTCGTTGCCGCGACGCGTGACGGCTCGCACGACGCGATCGAGGCTGATCTCGCGCGTCCCGATTCGCTTGCGGCTGCGCTCGACGCGGTCGATGCCGACATCGTCGTCAACGCGGCGGCCTACACGGCCGTCGATCGCGCCGAGGATGAGCCCGGGCTCGCCGATCGCGTGAATCATCTTGCAGTCGGCGAGATCGGCGCGTGGGCCGCGCGACGCGGCGCAGGAGTCGTGCATTACTCGACCGATTACGTGTTCGACGGCAGTGCGAAGCGTCCGTATCGCGAGAACGATCCGACCGCGCCGCTCGGCGCCTACGGCCGCACGAAGCTCGACGGCGAGAATGCGCTTCGCGCGAGCGGCGCGCGTCATCTGATCCTGCGCACGGCATGGGTCTATGCTGCGCGTGGTCACAATTTCCTCTTGACGATGCTGCGCCTTGCGCGAGAGCGCGACGAGCTTCGCGTCGTCGACGACCAGGTCGGCGCGCCGACGCCGGCGCGGCTGATCGCGGACGCGACGGCCGCGGCGCTCGCTAGCTGGCACGTTGCGCTCGAAACACGCGACACGCGGTTCGACGGCGTGCATCATCTCGTGTCGCGCGGCACATGCAGCTGGCACGACTTTGCGAGCGCGATCGTGTCCGGCGCGGCGAAGCGCGGAATCATCGAGCGCGCGCCGCGCGTCGTGCCGATCGGGACGAGCGATTACCCCACCCGCGCGAAGCGCCCGGCGTATTCGGTTCTCGACACCGAACGGTTCAAAGGCGCATTCGGACTACAATTGCCGGATTGGCGCGCGGGGCTCGAGTCGGCGCTCGACGAGCTCGCGAGCTGACTCCCTCCCCTTCAAGGGAGGGCGGCAGGGGATGGTGTTGTGGATCGGTCGGCGTGACGGCGAGAAAACCATCCCCACCCAACCCTCCCCTTGAAGGGGAGGGCTGAAGACAGTCTCCTGAAGGGAGGCTAAAGAAACAAATGGAGCTGTAAACAATGCTTGTACCCGTAATCCTCTCCGGCGGCGCCGGCACGCGGCTCTGGCCGGTGTCCCGCAGCGCTTATCCGAAGCCGTTCATGCGCATGGGCGACGGCGAGTCGCTCTTGAAGAAGACACTCGATCGCGCGCTGCGCGTCGCGGCGGACGGTCACGTGCTGACCGTGACGGGTCGTGACTATTACTTTCTGACGCGCGACGAATATGCGAATCATCCCGGCGCCGATCTCGACAAGCTACCATTCCTGCTCGAACCCGCCGGCCGCAACACGGCGCCGGCCGTACTGCTCGCGGCGTTGAACGCGCTCGACCGGCATGGCGATGCGGCGACGCTGCTCGTGCTGCCGGCCGATCATCTGATCCGCGACATCGACGCGTTCGTCGCCGACGCGAAGCGCGCAGCTGCGCTCGCGGACGACGGCTGGCTCGTCACGTTCGGTATTCGGCCGACGCATCCCGAGACGGGGTTCGGATACATAAGGATGGGAGAGGCGATCGCGGGCTTTCCCTCATCCGGCCCTTCGGGCTACCTTCTCCCGCGAGCGGGAGAAGGGAACGGCGAGCTTTCTTCAGGTGGATCTTCCGTTCGCTCCGTCGGCGCGTTCGTCGAGAAGCCGAATCGCGAGACCGCCGAGAGCTACGTCGCTTCCGGCGATTACGTCTGGAACTCCGGCATGTTCTGCTTCCGCGCCGACGTATTGCTCGACGTCGCTGCGAAGGTCGCGCCCGACGTGCTCGCGGCCGCGCGCGCGTGCTACGCGGGCGCGATGAATCACGAAAGCCCGATCGAGTTCGCGCGCGAGGCGTTCCTCGCGCAGCCCGACATCTCGATCGATTACGCGATCATGGAGCGCGCGCCGCGCGTCGCGGTCGTGCCGGCGTCGTTCGACTGGAGCGACATCGGCTCGTGGAAGGCCATGAGCGATCTCGAAGCCGAAGCCGACGCGGCCGGCAACCGCGTGCGCGGGCAGGCGATCGTCGTCGAAAGCGAGAACTGCTACATCCAGTCGGACGCGCGCATGGTCGCGGCGGTCGGCGTCAAGGATCTCGTCATCGTC
>DASZWL010000179.1:0-9335 GCA_035546695.1 Rhodanobacteraceae bacterium
CGAGCGCGATCGCCGACGGCGCGGCCGGCGCGGGCTTGAAGCGGATGCCGACGTCGACCTTCCCGCGCGCAAGACGCGCGGCGACACGCTCGCGAATCTGCGGCTCGAGGCTACGCAGCTCTTCCGGCAACCGGAGGCCGAGCTCGAGGTAGCGGTGATTGACCGAGCGGATCTCGATCGACAGCGCGCCCTGCGCGATGTCGGATTCGGCGCTGGCGAACGCGGTCATGCTGCGGAGCATCGTTCCACCGGAAGTTCGGACGATGCGCAATGGTAAACTCGCCGCCCCTCCCGCCGATACCGATACGACGCATGAGCCTTGCGCGCCCTTCCGGCCGTGCTGCCGACGAGTTGCGACCGATCACGATAGAGCGCGGCTACACGCGCTACGCCGAGGGCTCGGTGCTGGTCGCGTTCGGGCACACGCGCGTCGTCTGCACGGCGAGCGTCGACGAGAAGGTTCCGCCGTTCCTGCGCGGCAAAGGCGAAGGCTGGGTGACGGCCGAATACGGCATGCTGCCGCGCGCGACCGGCGAGCGCACGCAGCGCGAAGCGGCTCGCGGCGGTCAGGGCGGACGCACGATGGAAATCCAGCGCCTGATCGGGCGGAGCCTTCGCGCGTGCGTCGATCGCGCCGCGCTCGGCGAGCGCACGATCACGCTCGACTGCGACGTGCTGCAGGCCGACGGCGGCACGCGCACGGCTGCGATCACGGGCGCGTATGTCGCGCTCGTCGACGCGGTCCGCTGGCTGCGCGCGCGCAATGCGCTGAAGCGCGATCCGATCTTCGGCGCGGTCGCGGCGGTCTCGGTCGGCATCTGGCAGGGCGCGCCGGTGCTCGATCTCGACTACGCCGAGGATTCGGGCTGCGACACCGACATGAACGTCGTCATGAACGACGGCGGCGGATTCATCGAGCTGCAGGGCACGGCCGAAGGACATGCATTCCGGCGCGAGGAGCTCGACGCGCTGCTCGCACTCGCGTCGAAGGGCATCGCGGAGCTTTGCGCGAAGCAGCGCGAAGCACTCGCTTCGTGAGCGGCCGGCGATGAGCAGTGAGCGGAAGGAACCCGCGACTCTTGGCGACCGCTCACCGCTGACTCCTGACCGCTCGCGCTTCTCGCGCATCGTCGTCGCAACCGGCAACCGCGGCAAGCTCGCCGAAATCCGCGACGTGCTCGCCGACACGGACATCGAGCTGATCGCGCAATCCGATTTCGGCATCGACGACGCCGACGAAACCGCGACGACGTTCGTCGAGAACGCGCTGATCAAGGCGCGCCACGCTGCACGCATCTCGGGACTGCCGGCGCTCGGCGACGATTCCGGACTCTGCGTCGATGCGCTTGGCGGCGCGCCGGGGCTGAAGTCGGCCCGCTATGCCGGCGTGCATGGCGACGCGGCGGCGAACATCGCGAAGCTGCTCGATGCGCTCGACGGCTTCGATGATGTGCATCGCCGCGCGCACTTCCATTGCACGATCGTGCTACTCGCGAGCGCCGACGATCCCGCACCGCTGATCGCCGAAGGCTGCTGGCACGGATGCATCCTCCGTGCGCCGCGCGGAACGAACGGCTTCGGATACGATCCGGTTTTCTTCGATCCCGCGCTTGGGCGGGGCGCCGCCGAACTTGATGCGGCGACGAAAAACCGCGTCAGCCATCGCGGGCAAGCGCTCGCGCGCCTGCGCGAGCTGCTGTGACATTCCGCGACTTACCCCGACTTGCGCCGAGAAGGCTTGCGGGTCGGTGCGCGCTTCGGAACGACATAAGGCGTGACCGGCTCGTGCACGCCTGTCGATCTCAGGTGGCCGCGTAGCCACGCGGCGAATTCCAGCGCCGAGAGGCGGCCTTCGGCGAGCGCGAGAACAATCGGAAACAAATCGGCATCTTCCGCTTCGAGCTTGCCGTCGTTCAATTCGATGAACGTTTCGCACGCGACCAGCGCAGTGCGCTTGTTGCCGTCGATGAACGGATGATTGCGTGCGAGCCCATATGCGAGCGCCGCAGCGAGATCGGCAAGATCCGGCTCCGGATCGGCGTATGCGAAAACCTGCTGCGGTCGGGCCAGCGCGGAATCGAGCAAATGTTCGTCGCGCACGCCGGCCGAACCGCCATGCTCGGACAACTGGCGATCGTGGATGGCAATCGCCAACGCTCGGTCGATCCACACGAACATGGCGTGACCTAGTTCTCGGCGAGCTTGCGTAGAAGATCGCGACGCCGACGCATCACGCCTTCCGCCACGTCCATCTTCGCCGCGAACTCGGGATCGAACGGCGCGAGCTTGATGCCGTCGGGCAGTTCCGTCACATAGAGCGTGTCGCCCTTCTCGACGCGCAGCCGCGCCAGCAGCTCGCGCGGCAGGACGACACCTGCGGAATTGCCGACGGTCGTGATCTTGAGTTTCGCGTTCATGGATTACCTCGACATAAGGCTACGAGTTGATTATAACACATGTACTAACTCATGGAATATACTTCCAAGATGACGCCGAGCGATCTGCCCCTCTCCCTCTACATCCACGTTCCTTGGTGCGTGCGGAAATGCCCGTATTGCGACTTCAATTCGCACGCGCGCGACGGTGCATTGCCGGTCGATGCCTACGTCGATGCAGTGCTCACGGATCTCGATCGCGATCTCGAAAGCTTCGGCGCGGCCATCGGAAATCGCGAGATCGCGAGCGTCTTCTTCGGCGGCGGCACGCCGAGTCTCTTCGCACCCGACGCGACCGCGCGGCTGATCGACGGCGCCGCGAGCCGGCTCGTGTTTCGCCGCGGCATCGAGATCACGATGGAAACGAATCCCGGCACGGTCGAGCACGGCCGCTTCGACGAGTATCTCGATGCCGGCGTCACACGGATCAGCTTCGGCGTGCAGAGTTTCGACGACGACAAGCTGCGCCGGCTCGGGCGCATCCACTCGGCCGCTGAAGCCGACCGCGCGATCAAGACCGCGCAGGATGCCGGCTTCTACGACATCAACCTCGATCTCATGTATGCGTTGCCGGAACAGACGCTCGACGGCGCGCTCGCCGACGTCGAACAGGCGATCGCGTTCCGGCCTTCGCATATTTCGCACTATCAGTTGACACTCGAGCCGAACACGCTGTTCGCCGCGAAGCCGCCTCCGTTGCCCGATATCGATGCAGCGTGGGACATGCAGGAGGCGTGTCAGCGCGAGCTCGCAGAAGCCTGCTATTCGCAATACGAAGTGTCGGCTTACTCACGCGACGGTAAGCGCTGCAAGCACAACCTCAACTACTGGACGTTCGGCGACTATCTCGGCGTCGGCGCCGGCGCGCATGGAAAGATCACGACGGCGGACTCCCGCGTCGTGCGCACCGCAAAGGTCAAGCTGCCGAGAAGCTATCTCGATCGCGCGGCGCGGCGCGAGTCGTTCGGCACGTTCGACGATGTCGCCGCCGAGCAGCTTGCGTTCGAGTTCATGCTGAATGCGCTGCGACTCGACGACGGCGTTCCGATCGCGACGTTCGAGCAGCGCACCGGACTCTCGCGCAACGACATCGCCGCGCCGCTCGCCGAAGCGCGCGAACGCGGCTGGCTCGAAACGGATCCGAGCGCGCTCCGGCCGACCGAGTCGGGCCGCCGCTTCCTCAACGATCTCATCGCCCTCTTCCTGCCGGACTGAACGCCATGCTCGAACCGATCGAGATCGATTGTCCGTATTGCGGCGAGACGTTCTCGACCCAGATCGATCTCTCGGCCGGATCGCAGCGCTATGTCGAGGATTGCGCGGTCTGCTGCCGTCCGATCGAGATCGCCGTCGAAGTCGGCGACGACGGCGAGCTCGTCGCCGTGCACGCGAGAACCGATCGCGACTGACGCGACTTGCCGCGCGGCCCGGATCTCCACGCTACTCGCATGACGAGCGAAGGCGATCCGCCGGAGCGGCGCCGTTCTCGGAATCATCCGGCAGACGCACGCACCGAGGCCCGGCGAACGGCACATTGCGACGCCCGCCGGGCCCTGTCCGTGACAGCGGCGTTGCAAGACGCGCTCTGCGGCGCCCGCGGCGCAGGTATGAAAATCGCATGGAAGCCTGTCGAAGCAGCGGGACGTGCTGCTGTTCGCAACCCGGTGGACGTGCCAGAATGGACCGGCACCTGCCCCGCGCGGCTCGCCGCGCGGCCGGGTTGATGGGGAAAGCCGACTACCGCGCCGCGCCGCCGAATGCGCTCCGCGGGTCATCCGCAAGACCGGCGCAGGGAGCCATGATTCAGCGTTCTGCAGCGGCGGGGGCTCGCAGCAGCGAGGAGGTCATGAGGTCGCTCAAGCAGCGGCCCGACCTTCCCGCGCGCGTGCGTACGCTGCTCGAGGGAATGCTCGAGCGCGCCGCCAACCAGTTCGAGCACGCGCTGTCGCGCACGCTCGACGAGGTCGAGCAGGAAATCTTCAAGCTCGCCGAGCGCGCGCGCAGCAACGAGCAGCAGCACGCGCGCTTCGAGGCATTGCGCGAGATCAAGCGCGGGCGCGCCGACGTCGCGCCGCGCTTCTTGCTGCACGTCGAATCGACGCTCGCGCACGTCGGCACCGGCGCCGCCAAGGCCGCGGAGCCGACGCGCCGTCCCGCGATGCTGGGCGGCGCCACGCTGGAGCTGATCGACTCGGAAGTGCTCGAGGAGGATCTCGCGCTGCAGGAGGTCGTCAGCAAGTCCGAGATTCGCCACAGCCAGGCGCTTTACGCGCTCTCGCACCGTTTCGGCGTGCTTGCCGGCAGCCCGGCCTTCGAGCCCGAGGTGTTGCCGCTCGGGCCCGCGCAGCTCGCGCGCGCGCTGCGCCACGCGACGAGCTGCCTCGACATCGGCGTCGAATACCGCGTGCTCGCTTATCGTCTGTTCGATCGCGTCGCGATGCTGCCGATCGGCGAGTTCTACGAGGTCGTCAACGGTTATCTCGCGAGGCAGCGCATCCTCGCGCATCTGCAATCGCCGTCGGCGCGCGCGCACGGCGGCGCGACGGCATCCGCTGCCGAGCCGGGCGAGCCAGCGTCCGCGACCGAGCCGACGTCCGGCGAAACCGTTCCGCCTCAGGCGGCAACGGAGCCTACGGGAAGCGGTCCCGAAGACGCCGAGCTCTTCAGCACGCTGCGCATGCTGCTGTCCGGGCGTCGGCGTTCCGAAGGAACGGGCGTGCCGTTCTCGGGCGATAGCTATCTTGCCTCGCGCGACGATCTGCAATCGGTGCTCGGCGCATTACAGGGACGCAAAGACAGCAGCCGCAACGGCCGGCCGCGCGACGCGGCGACGCTGCGCCACGATCTTCTGATGCAGCTGAAGCAGATGAGCCCACAGGGACGCGCGGCGGTGCTCGCGGAGGAGGATTCCGACACCGTCGACCTCGTCGGCATGCTGTTCGACTACATCACGAAGAGCCTTCGCGCCGAATCGAGCGCGCAGTCTTTGATGACGCGCCTGCAGGTGCCGGTGCTGCGCGTCGCGCTCAGCGACAAGACGTTCTTCACGCAGCGCGAGCATCCCGCGCGCATGCTGCTCAACACGATCGCCGAGACGAGCTCGCGCTGGATCGACGACGAGGATGCCGACCCCAGCCTCGTCGAGAAGATGCAGGTCGTCGTCGACAAGGTCAGCTCCGAATACAACGGCGACGTCACTCTGTTCCGCGCGCTGCTCGGCGATCTCGGCCAGCACATGCAGCTGCTCGCGCGGCGCGCGGAAGTCGCCGAGCGCCGTCACGTCGACGCGGCGAAAGGCCGCGAGAAGCTCGATCTCGCGCGCGACACCGCGCGCACGGCGATCGAAAGGCTCTTGAAGCGCGGCAATCCCTCGCCGCTCGTGAAAACGCTGCTCGAGCAGGCATGGACCGATGCGCTCGCGCTGACGATCCTGCGTCAGGGCGAGGATTCGAGTGCGTTCCATCGACGGCTCGCCGTTGCCGACCAGCTGCTGCGCCGCGAGCCGGACGCCGATACGCCGGCCGACAAGATGCTGCGTCAGGAGCTCGACGTCGGCCTCTCGCAAGTCGGCCTGCACGGCGACGACGTCCGAGCGGTGCTCGGCCGGTTGTTCCCGACCGGCAAAGCCGCGAACGACGCGGCCAAGCGCGATCTTGGCAAGGCCGCCAACGATGCGACCGCACCGGCTGACGCGACCGCGCCGGCCGAAGAGATCGAAAGCGCGACCGCGCTCGCGCTGAAGCTGAAGTCGCGCGCGCGCCTCGGCGGCGAGCAGCAGAGCGATGCGCCGCGTCCCGTCGCGCGCACGCCGGCGAACCTGTCGCCGGAGGAGACGCAGATCCTCGAGCGCCTGAAGACGCTGCCGTTCGGCACCTGGTTCGAGTTCACGACGAACCAGCAGGGCGCGACCGTCAGGCGCAAGCTCGCCTGGTTCTCGACGCTGACCGGCCGCTGCCTCTTCGTCAACCAGCGCGGCGCGCGCACCGACGAGAAGACGATGGAGCAGCTCGCGCGCGACATGGCGCGCAAGCAGGCGCGCGTCTGGAGCGAACAATCCGATTCGCTGATCGACCGCGCCTGGAAAGCGATCATGACTTCGCTGAAGCAGTTCACCGGCAGCGAGACGGCGGTGCAGGGAGCGACGGCGTGATGGAAAAGACGGGATTCGGGATGACGGGATTCGGGATGAGCGCAGCACGCAGCGCAGCGTTCGGTTGCCGAGCGCGTTCGTTCATCCCGAATCCCGAATCCCGAATCCCGTCTTCTGCTGCGGGAGCGCAATCGTGATCGAACATCGCCGCTCGCCGCGCAAGCCGCCCGGCGTCATCATCCAGGTCACGAACGCGCTGACCGGCGACGTCATCGGCCGACTCGGCAACATCTCGGCCGAGGGCATGATGCTCGTCGCGAACCGTCCTGTCGTCGAGGACGCGCTCTACCAGTTCCAGTTCAATCTTCCCGACGAGCACGGACGCCTGCATCCGATCGAGGTCGGCGTCCACGAGCAGTGGAGCGAGGAAGCGAACGTTCCCGGCCAGCACTGGGTCGGATTCCGCATCATCGACATCGCGCCCGGCGACGGCACCGTGCTGCACGAGTGGCTGCGCGGATCGGATCGCCTCGACTGAGACAGGCTCGCAAACGTTCGGCGACGCGGATTACCGCGCGTCAGCCTTCGATCGGCACGTTCGCGGCGCGCGGAGAAAACGCTCGCAGGAAGAAATCGACCGTCGCGCGGACGTGATCGCCGATGTCCTGCTCGGTGAGCGACTCCGTACATCCGCAGAGAAGCCGCGCGTGCAGCTCGCCCTTCAGCAGCGCGAAGAACTGCGAGGCGGCGCGGGTCGTATCCGGAACGTCGAGCTTGCCGGCCTCGACCTCCTGCTTCAGGAACTGCTCGAAGCTCTGCCGCATGCGCTGCGGACCGGCTTCCCAGAAGAGCTGCGCGAGCTTGGGCGACGAGCTGCCGCTCGAAGTCAGGAGACGATGCAGCGAGATCGCCTCGTGGCTCGTGATCAGCGCGAGGAAAGCGCGCGCGATCGCCTCGAGCTGACCGCGCACGGGACCCGACGTATCGACGTCGAACAGCGCATCGGGCAGCTGATCCTGGCAGCGCGCGCGGACCGCGGCGACGAACAGCGTCTCCTTGTCGGTGAAGTGGCTGTAGACGGTCAGCTTCGAGACGCCGGCCTCGGACGCGATCGCGTCCATGCTCGTGCCCTCGAAACCGGACAGCGGAAAGAGGCGCTTGGCAGCGGCGAGGATGGCCGCACGTTTTTCGAGATCTTTTGGGCGGCCCGGACCGCAGGACTTGGCGACAGCTAACGTCATGGCTACGACTTCAGAAAAACTGGACCTCGAATCGATCTGGATATACTATACCGCTTGGTACATGATTGATGCGGGCACGTTGCCCACTATTCAAACCCGTATCACACGGTTGCGATGCACGCGTTCAGCGATTGTATCGGGGCGCGAAAGCGCTGTCCCGCCGCTTTGCAGCGATGTGACGCGAAGCCGCACCCCGCCGCGTACGTTCAAGTCTCTCCCCGCGTCGTCCGGGACTCCCTCCCCGCACTCGGGCGGCGCGGGCGAGAGCATGGCGATCCGGCGCTAAGCTCCACCCGTTTTCGACGCTGGCGCATCCCTTGCTAGGCGCGGGCTCATGCAACCTTTGTCCTTGATCGCGCATCCGATGCCGCAGGCCTCGGCGGCGCGTGGAGCGATCCGATGAGCCTCGGCGCCTGCGGCGCGACGACGGCGGAGCGTGCGAGTCTCGAGCTTCGCCTCGCGCAACGCGCGTGGACCGCGTGGATCGAAGCATCGCCGCACGCCGGAGCGCTGAACGAAGCGCGCCTCGGCCGCGATGCGCGACGGACGCTGTCCGCGCTGTCCGCGGACGACCGTGCGCGCTGCGCGGACTGGCTGGCGCTCCTGATCGCGGCATGCGATTGCCGCGTGGCGGAAGTCGCGCTCGACCGCTCCGCGCGTGC
Organism: Rhodanobacteraceae bacterium; assembly: GCA_035546695.1. GTDB lineage: Bacteria > Pseudomonadota > Gammaproteobacteria > Xanthomonadales > Rhodanobacteraceae > Dokdonella_A. The sequence continues at coordinate 8,429 of DASZWL010000179.1, forward strand.
CGATGCTTTTTTCTGCGCGCGCCTCAGGCGGGCCGTGCCCGCACGCGTCGCGGCGCTCGCGATACCGCCGCCCGCTATGTCGGCGCGCACGTGCGCGGTGACTTCCGGCACTTCGGCGCGTCGCGAGCGGCAGCGAATGTAGATTGCCGGCAGCCGGTCGAGTGCCTATGCTTTTGCCCCTTTTTGCCCGCGGGAAACACCGATGCTGACCAACGCCGACCGCGCCCGACAGAACATGATCGAGAACCAGGTGCGGCCGTGGGAAGTGCTCGATCCGCGCGTGCTCGACGTGCTCGCCGCCGTGCGCCGCGAGGATTTCGTGCCGGCGCGCTACCAGAGCCTCGCGTTCGCCGACATGGCGCTGCCGATCGGCCACGGCGAATCGATGATGAAGCCGACCGTCGAAGGACGCCTTCTGCAATCGCTCGCGCTGACGGCCGAGGATCGCGTGCTCGAGATCGGCACGGGCTCGGGATTCATGACCGCCTGCCTTTCGCGCCTCGCGCGAAGCGTCGAGAGCGTGGAGATCCATGCCGATCTCGCCGAATCGGCGCGCGCGCGCGTCGCGGCGGCCGGCGCGAAGAACGTGCGCGTCTCGACCGGCGATGCCGTTCGCGATTTCGACACGAACGAGCGTTATGACGCCGTCGTCGTGACCGGCGCGGTACACGCGCTTCCGGACCGCTTCCGAGGCTGGGTCGCGCCGCACGGACGTCTTTTCGCGATCGTCGGCGACTCGCCCGCGATGCAGGCGATGCTGTACACGCGCGCGGACGACTCGCACTGGCGCGAGGAAAGCCTGTTCGAGACCGATCTCAAATACCTGATTCACGCCGAACCGCCACGCCGTTTCGCGCTCTGAGCGCGGCGGCGAACCTTTCGAATCTTCCGAGGACGAAACCGATGA
>DASZWL010000180.1:0-2301 GCA_035546695.1 Rhodanobacteraceae bacterium
TTCGGCTACGGCATGGACTACCACGAGCAGGGCCGCAACCTGCCGGCGATCTACGCGGTGGACGCATGAGCATCGAACTCGCCGTCATCGGCGGAACCGGCCTCTACCGGTTCGCGGGTCTCGAGGACGTCGAGCGCGACCACGGCGACACGCCGTACGGCAAGCCGTCGGGCGATGTCGTCGTCGGGCGCATCCATGGACGGCGCGTCGCGTTCCTCGCGCGGCACGGCGAGAGCCATTCGATCGCTCCGCATCGCATCAACTACCGAGCGAACGTCTGGATGCTGCATCGCCTGGGCGCGCGGCGCATCGTCGGCGTCAATGCGGTCGGCGGAATCCGCGAGGACATGGAGCCGCGCGTCCTCGCCGTGCCGGACCAGATCATCGACTACACGAGCGGACGGCTTTCGAGCTTCTGCGATGCCGACGGCGCCGAGGTCAGGCACATCGATTTCAGCGAGCCGTATTCGACGGAGTTGCGCGCATCGCTCGTGAAGGCGGCCGGCGCGGCCGGCGTTCCGGTCGTCGACGGCGGCTGCTACGGCGCGACGCAGGGACCGCGCCTCGAGACGCGCGCCGAGATCGCGCGGATGCGCCGCGACGGGTGCGATCTCGTCGGCATGACCGGCATGCCGGAGGCGGCGCTAGCACGCGAGCTGGGCTGCGAGTACGCGTGCCTCGCGCTCGTCGCGAACTGGGCGGCCGGGTGCGGCGACGAGGCCGAGATCAGCCTGCCGGAGATCTTTGCGAATCTCGAGGCGGCGACGGCTGAGGTGCCGAAGATCGTCGGCGCGTGGCTCCCGCAAGCGCAGCCATAGGCCTCGGCCGGGAAGGATTCACGACAGCCGGAAGGCCGAAACCGCGTCGTCATTTCACGATCGGGTGGCTTGATCCAACTCATTGAATGGATTTGCGATTCTTGCGCATCCGCGTTCGTGGGAGCGCAGCGGCCGTGCGGTGGAACTCATGAGGAAGCGAGCCCAAGGGCTTGATTTCTCAAGTTAAGTAATTGTTATACTGATTATGTGCAGTGCTGAAAAAGCTCCGATCGTTGCTGGGGGTGTTCGTCGGCGTGCACAGAGTCCAACAGCTTAGAGGCTTCATCGATGCGTACCGGTACAGTGAAGTGGTTTAACGATGCCAAGGGGTTCGGGTTCATCGCACCCGAAGAAGGCGGGGAGGACGTGTTCGTTCACTACTCGGCCATCAATTCGCAGGGATTCCGCACGCTTCAGCAGGGACAGCGCGTGAATTTCGAGGTCGTGCAGGGCCCGAAAGGCTCGCAGGCCGCCGGCGTGCAGCTCGTCAAATAACGCCCGGCGAATCGACTTCATCGAGCCCCGCCGATGCGGGGCTCCTTTTTTGCCTCAGCGAAGGTCGCGCAGCATTCGCAGCGCGGCTGCGAAATCGCGCGCCTGCGCCGCGCTGTCGCAAAGACGGCGTAGCACGTCCTCACGCAGACGCTCGCGGCCGGAGCGAAGCATCCCGATGTGGCGCGCTGCCGACACCGCGCGCTCGACGTAGTCCGCGCGGTCCCGGGCGATCCACTCGTCGCGGCCGATCCGCCAGAGAAGGCTCGCACTCTGGCGGCTGACGAACGTCTCGCCCGGCAGCGTGATCGCCGCGCAGCCCATGTAGAGCGCATCGCAGGTCGTCGTGCAGCCCGAGAACGGGAACGGATCGAGCGCGATGTCGACTTCGCGATACGCGGCGAGGAGCTCCGCGTAGCTGCGATGGCCCGAGAGATCGAGCCGTTCGGGCGCGATTTCCTCGGCCGCGAAGCGCGCGATCGTGAACGCTCGCGTGCCGGCGTCGTCGAGAAGGCGCGCGGCGAGCTTAAGACGCGAGCCCGGCGTGCGACGGAGGATCTCGGCCCATGTCGCGACGACATTTGCGTTGATCTTCGCGAGCCGGTTGAACGAGGCGAACGTCACCGGCCCATCGCCGGTGTGTGTCGGCGATGGCGCTTCGGGCGGAGGCGTATAGCAGAAACGACCCGCGCCGAGCCGGACGATGCGCTCGGTCGCGCGCTGCGTCGATCCGTCCGGCGTCAGCCAGCGATCGCTGATCCATGCTTCGATCGCCGGAACGGCGGTCGTGTCGAACCAGTCGAGCCACGAAATCTGAAGCGGCGCGACGCGCTGAGCGACGACGCGCAGCCGGTTCGCGGTCGAGTGTCCCGCAAGATCGACGAGCACGTCGAGCTCGAGCGCGCGCAGGCGATGCAGCAGCGTCGCGTCGTCGAGACCGCCGAGGTCGAGCCACGTGTCTGCGAGCGCCCGCAATCGCTCCGTTGCCGAG
>DASZWL010000181.1:0-3912 GCA_035546695.1 Rhodanobacteraceae bacterium
TTGCCCGCGTTTTCTTCGTTCTCGCACCCACCCCTTTCGTGGATACATCTCGCGAGCGGGCGTCTGCGCCATTGCGGCGAGCGAAGCCCAGTCCTACGCTTGACGCACAGGAGGGCGTTCTGCGTTGAGCCGGTTCGAGACGACTCGCTGGAGCCTCGTGCTCAAGGCGCGCGCGGACGCGCCCGATGCGCGTACGGCGCTCGAAGCGCTGTGCCGTTCGTATCGCCCGCCCGTCCTTGCCTACGTCCGCAGCCGCGGCTATGCGCCGGAGGCGGCCGACGATCTCGTGCAGGGCTTCTTCGAGCGTTTTCTCGATCGCGCCTGGCATGCCGGCGCCGACAGCGAGCGCGGCCGCTTCCGCGCGTATCTCCTGACGATGCTGAAGCGCTATCTCAGCAACGTCGCGATCGAGGCGCGGGCGCACAAGCGCGGCGGCGATGCGCGCATCGAGCCGCTCGATGATGCGGATGGCGCACTGGAAGGCGACGACACGCCCGATCGCAGCTTCGAGCGCGCCTGGGCCGTGACGCTGCTCGGAAGGGCGCTCGCGCGGCTGCGGTCCGAGGCCGACGAGGTCGGCAAGGCCGCGCTGTTCGATGCGTTGAAGGAATTCCTCGTCGAGCGGCCCGACGAGGCCGACTATGCGCGCGTCGCCGCGAAGCTCGGCATGCGCCGCAACACGCTGGCGGTATCGGTGCATCGGCTTCGCCATCGCCTGCGGCAGCTGATCGAAGACGAGCTCGCCGAAACGACCGGCAGCGAACCCGATCTCGAGGCGGAATTCGCGCATCTGCGCACCGCGCTTGGCGCCGGATGAGGGTTCGCCTGTCATCGCCGGCGTGAAATTCCCAATACGAGACCGGACAAGGACCAAGACGATGGCCCCGACATCCGATTCGAGAAGCGACGCCTTCGCGGCGACGCGCTGGTCGCTGATCACGCGCGTTCGCGGCGGCGCCGACGACGGCTCGTCGCGCGCGCTCGGCGAGCTTTGCGCGCGCTATCGCTATCCCGTTTACGCGTATCTGCGCGCCTGCGCCCATGCGCCGCCGATCGCGCTGGACATCGCCGGCAGCTTCCTGAGGAACGTCCGATCGACCTTGCCGCGGCACGATACGCTCGACGGGCGGCAGTTCCGCGATTTCCTGCTGGCGCGGCTGCGCAGTTATCTCGTCGCGGATTGGCGCGCTGCCGTCGAAGGCGATGCGAGCGAAGAAGATACCGACGGAGCGGAGCTCGAGCGGCGCTATGCGCGCGATCGCGCCGCGTCGCCGACGCCCGATGCCGCGTTCCAGCGCGCGTTCGCGCTCGAGGTCGTGCTGCGAGCGTTCGAGCGCCTGCGCGAGGAGGCGTGCGCGACGGGCCACGGTGCGATGTACGACGCGCTCGGTCCCTTCATCGCGCGGGATCCTGCGAACGAGGAATGCGAGGCGATCGCAGCGCGGCTGCACACGCGGCCGCTCGCGATCGTCGTCGCGCTGAAACGGTTGCGGCAGCGCCTGCATGAGCTCGCCAGCGAAGAGCTCGCCGACACGGTTTCCTCGGCAGACGAGCTCGCGCGCGAGCAGAAGACGATGTCCGCCGTTCTGCAAGGGCAGGAGTAGCCGTGGAAGAGACATCGCCGAACGACGCGACACGCAAATGGGTGCCACCGCCGGCCGATCCGCTCGCGTGGATCGATGCTTCCGGCGCGGCCATCGCCAGAGTCGCGTTCGGCAGCGGTCGCGGTTCCACGCCGGACCTGACACAGCTGCGCCATCTCGCGTTGCTGCCGGTCGATACGCTCGAGCTCGATCTCAGCGATCTTTCGCAGCGCCAGTTCGGCGATTACGAGCTCCTCGAGCGCATCGGCGAAGGCGGCATGGGCGTCGTCTACCGCGCGCGTCAGGTCGATCTCGATCGCGAGGTCGCGGTCAAGCTGCTCGCCGCGGGACCGTGGGCGTCGCGCGAGTTCATCGAGCGCTTCCATCGCGAAGCGCAGAACGCCGCGCGCATGCAGCATCCGAACATCGTCACGGTCTACGACGTCGGCAGCGCGGAGGAGCTCCATTTCTTCAGCATGCAGCTGATCCGCGGCCGCAGCCTCGCGGCGGCGATTCGCGAAGACGGGCCCTTCGAGCCTATGCGCGCCGCGATGCTGATGCGCACCGTGGCCGAAGCGCTCGCCTACGCGCACAGCCTCGGCGTGCTGCATCTCGATCTCAAGCCGGCGAACATCCTGCTCGATGAGGACGGCGTGCCGCACGTCGCCGATTTCGGGCTCGCGCGGCGCATCGACAGCGCGCTCGCGAGCGAGGCCGAGGAGATTTCCGGAACGCCCTCGTACATGGCGCCGGAACAGGCCGAGGCACGCGCGCAGAAGATCACCGCGGCCACCGACATCTGGGGGCTCGGCGCGATCCTGCACGAGTTCGTCACCGGCGAGCCGCCATTCCGCGGCGCAACGGCGAGCGAAGTGCTGCGCCTCGTGCGCGAAGGCAACGTGCCGCCGCCGCGCCTGCTCGCGCCGGGACTGCCGCGCGATCTCGAAGCGATCGTCCTGAAGTGCCTCTCGCGCGCGCCGGCCGATCGCTATGCGAGCGCGCGCGACCTCGCCGACGATCTCGCGCGCTTCATCGAGCGCCGCGCCGTTCGCGCGCGTCCGCTCAACGGCGTGCAGCGGCTCGGCCGCTGGATGCGGCGCGAGCCGCGCGTCGCGATCGCGAGCGGTATCGCGATCGCCGCGCTCGTCGCCGGGCTCGTCGCGACGACGCGGGAATGGCATCGCGCCCGGGAGAATGCCGCGCACGCGGAGGGCGTGGAGGAGTTTCTCATCGACCTCTTCAGCGAAAGCGGCCATGGCCAGTCGATGTCCGCGCGGGAGATCCTCGAGAAAGGCGAGAAGCAGCTCGCCGGCGGAGACGTCGACGATCCGGTGCTGCGCGCCGACCTCGTCGGCATCATCGGCAAGATGTACTGGGACATGGGCGACTACGATCACGGCATGAAGCTCATCCAGCAGGCGGTCGCGCTCGACGACGATCCGCGCATACCGGACAAGATCAGGGCCGACAACCTGATCGGCCTCGCCGATGCCGAGAACCAGCAGAGCCGGCACGTCGAGGCGCTGCAGCACGCGGGCGAAGCCGCGGTAATCGCCAAGCGCATCGGCGCGCTCGACGAGGTTTCCGAGAGCCAGCGCATGAGCGCCAGCATCTACGTCTCGCAGGGCAACTCGCAGGCCGCGGAGCCGCTGCTGCGCGAGGTGCTGGCGCGCGACACGCAACGGCTCGGTGAAACGACCCAGCCCGTCGCCGACGCCTGGTGCCGCCTCAGCCAGGCGCTGCTCAATCTTTCGCGGTTCGACGAAGCGATCGAAGCCGGTCAGAAATCGATCGCGATCATGAAGCAGCTCGGCCGCTATCAGGACAGCGCCGTCGTCGCCGCGCTCGAGAACATCGGCGCGGCGCAGAAACAGCAGGGACGTTACGCCGACGCCGAAACGTCCATGCGCGAAGGTTACGCGCTGGCCGAAAAGGTCTATGGCCCGGACCACCACCTCACGCAGCTGACGCACTCGAATTTCCTGCGCGTGCTGGAAGCGGAGGGCCGCTACGCCGAAGCGCTCACCGAAAGGAAGCAGCTGCTCGAAGCGGCGAAGGCGATCGCCGGGCAGGAGCCGCAGATGACGGCGTTCGCTCACCGCTATCTTGCGGACGATGCGCTCGCGCTCGGACACTTCGCCGATGCCGAATCGTCGGCGCGCGAGTCGCTCGCGGTCTGGAAATCGGTCGAAGGCTCGAACGACGAGGCCGACAGCTTTCCGCCGCTCGCGATCGTCGCGAACGCGCAGAAATACGAGGGCCGCTTCGCCGATTCGGAAGCTTCGTTCCGCGCGCTGCTCGCTCTCCAGAGCAAGGCGGACCCGCCGGA
>DASZWL010000182.1:0-6951 GCA_035546695.1 Rhodanobacteraceae bacterium
CGTCGTCTTGCCGACGCCGCGGGTCCCGGTGAACAGGAACGCGTGATGGAGGCGTCCGGAATCGAGCGCGTGCGCGAGCGCGCGCACGACGTGCTCCTGCCCGACCAGCTCGGAAAAGCGGCGCGGGCGCCATTTGCGCGCTAAAGCCTGATACGACATGAGGGCTCGCTGAGGACCGATCGAATTGTAGCAAGCGAGGCAAGATGAGGCTGATCGGCGGCGATTCAGCCTCTCCTGCGTTTGCGCGCGTGGATTCCGCCTAGTATTCTCCGCGCCCGCTCGCAGGCGTGAGCGGACGGCGTGGAGAGGTGTCCGAGTGGTTGAAGGAGCACGCCTGGAAAGTGTGTAAGCGGCTTATCCCCGCTTCGCGGGTTCGAATCCCGCCCTCTCCGCCAGTTCTGCGATAATTCGAAAGTCGTTCCGCGCAACAGCGCGACGCGCAAAAAATCTTCCATGGTGGCTCCGTCGGTTCCCTCGCGACGATAGCTTGCAAACCCCGCCAGGTCCGGAAGGAAGCAACGGTAGCGAGTGATTCGGGTGCCGAGGTGTAGCTGGCGGGGCCGCCTCCTTCTCATCGACGCACCTGATTAGCGCCGACTCTCAGTCGTGGTCCCTTCTCCCGCTTGCGGGAGAAGGTGCCGGCAGGCGGATGAGGGAAGGCTTAGTATGTCGTCTCAAGGTTCCCTCACCCGCGCCTTCGGTGCGACCCCGGATCGAGTCCGGGGCAGGCCCTCTCCCGCAAGCAGGAGAGGTGAAAACCGAGATTCGACGCTGATCAGGTCGACGCCAGATAGCTCTCCGCAGCCCGATCCGGATTTACATTCCGGCTACGCCCGAGGACGGATCACATCTCCTGCACGGTATGCAAGTCTCGGCGGCTGCCGCGCTCGCGGCCGCGAAACGCCGGATGCGCATCCGGCCTGCTTGGGGAGCTTCGATGTCGATTAAGTCATTGATCCGTGGGATCGGCCGCCGTGTGCCGTTCCTCGCCGCAACGGTTTTCTTCTTCGCCTCGGCCGGCGCCAGCGCCGCTGATGCCTCGCAATCGTTCTGGCAGAACATCCAGGCAGTCCCGCTGCCGGCCGGTGCGCCCGACGTCTCGGTCTATCGCCCGCTCCGGCTCGATCTCACGGAGATCAGCGCGCACCTCGCAGCCGCACGCCACAACGCGACGGCCGTGACGCTCTCGATTCCGCATCCGGACGGCACGTTCTCCGATTTCCTGCTCGTCGACTCGCGCACGATGCCCGACGCGCTGCAGGACAAGTATCCCGCGATCGTCAGCCTCGCCGGCAGCGACAGCGAAGGACGCAAGGCGCGTGTCGACGTCTCGCGCCTCGGATTCCAGGCGATGGTGTTCGACCACGACGGCGTGTGGATCGTGCGTCCCGAAGTCTACGGCTCCGGCGATCGCTATCTCAGCTTCCGCCGCGGCGATCTCGCGGTGCCGGGACAGGCGTTCCAGTGCGGCGTCCAGGGCGATGCGCTCGATGCATCCGGGAAGAGCCTTCTGTCGCAACCGGCCCCGATGACGGTCACCGGCGCGACCGAGCGCGTCTATCGCGCCGCGGTCGCCGCGAACCATCAATACGTCGCATCCGTCGGCGGCGGCACGGTCGAAGGCGGGCTCGCCGCGGTCGTGACCGCGATGAATCGCGTCAATCAGGTGTACGAGACCGAAGTCGGCGTGCACATGGAGCTGATCGCGAACGACGACGACATCATCTATGCGAGCGCCGCCACCGACCCGTACAGCAACGACGGCAACGCGCTGAACCAGAACCAGTCGAACCTCGACAGCGTGATCGGCTCGGCGAACTACGACATCGGCCACGTGTTCACGACCGGCTCGGGCGGCGTCGCGGGACTTCGCGTCACCTGCGTCAACGGCCAGAAGGCGCGCGGCACGACCGGCCTTCCGAACCCGACCGGCGACGGCTTCTACATCGACTACGTCGCGCACGAAATGGGTCACCAGTTCGGCGGCAACCACACGTTCAATTCGACCAGCGGCTCGTGCGGCGGCGGCAACCGCGCCGGCAGCGCCGCGTACGAGCCCGGCAGCGGCTCGACGATCATGGCCTACGCCGGCATCTGCGGCGCCGACAACCTGCAGGCGCATTCCGATCCTTACTTCCACTCGAAGAGCCTCGAGGAAATCAACACCTGGATCGAAGGCAACGGCGGATCGTGCACGGTCGACACGCCGAGCGACGACGCGCCGCCCGTGATCGACACGGCGAGCCTGCCGCCCGAAGTGACGATTCCGATGCACACCGCGTTCGCAATGACGGGTTCGGCGACCGATCCCGACGGCGACGCGCTGACCTACAACTGGGAGCAGTACGACCTCGGCCCCGCGACGACTCTCGCGCAGGGCGACACCGGCGCCGGCCCGATCTTCCGCTCGTTCAACGCGACGGCGAGCGGCACGCGCGTGTTCCCGAAAATCGAGAACGTGCTGAATCCGGCGGCGCCGCTGGTCAAGGGCGAAGCGTGGCCGACGACGACGCGCAACCTCACGTTCCGCCTGACCGTGCGCGACAATCACGACGTGCCCGGCACACCGCAGTTCGGCGCGACCGTCAGCGCGAACAACATCCTGATCCACGTGACGAACGCGGCGGGCCCGTTCAACGTGACGCGTCCGAACGCCGAAGATCCGACGCTGACGTGGGGTCGCGGCGAGACGCACATCGTCACGTGGGATGTCGCCGGCACCGATGCGCCGCCGGTCAGTTGCGCGAACGTCGCGATCGATCTCTCCGACGACGGCGGCGCGACGTTCGCGTATCCGCTCACGGCGAGCGCGGCGAACACCGGCACGGCGTCGATCGTCGTGCCGTCCGTGCCCGACACGAACCAGGCGCGCGTGCGCGTCAGCTGCGTCGGCAACGTGTTCCTCGACATTTCCGACAAGAACTTCAACATCGCGGCGACCGGCGATCCCGATCCGTCGGGTGCGACGGCGAGCATCTCGCCGACGAGCTTCGCGTTCACCATCGATCAGGGCGCGAGCGCGTCGGACGTGCTTACCGTCAGCAACATCGGCGACGTCGGCACGACGCTGAACTACACGGTCGCCGAATCCGAGGACGGATGCGCGACGACAGGCGACGTCTCGTGGCTCGACGCCTCGCCGACCGCGGGCGCTATCGACGGCGGAAGCTCGGCTCCGGTGACGGTCGGCGTCGACGCGAGCAGCCTCGACGGCGGCGCCTACACCGCGAGCCTTTGCGTCGGGACGGACGATCCGCTGCATCCGCAGTTCGTCGTGCCGGTCAATCTCACGGTCAACACCGTCGACGACACGATCTTCAAGGACGGCTTCGACGACGGCACGCTTCCCGCGCCGCCGGTGCAGGACCCGAGCTTCGAGGCGACGACCGGCGAAGGCTCGACGAACCCGTTCTGGGACGGCAGCGACACGAATCCGAGCGCCGATCCCGGCGGCACGTCGTTCTACAGCGGCGACAACGGCATTCCGATCCGCACCGGCAACTGGGCGATCTGGTTCGGCGGCTGGGGCGGCGGCGCGGAAGTGCAGTTGGCCTCGCAGAGCGTGACGATCCCGTCGCCGGGGCCGCGCTTCGTCAACTACTGGCGCAACATGACCGACGTTCCCGACGCGGCGGGCACGTTGACGATCTCGATCGACGGCACCGCCGTGCAGACAACCGACATGAGCGCTCTGCCGGCTGACGGCGACTACACGGCGCAATCGGTCGACGTCAGCACCTACGCCGACGGCGCGCAGCATGTCCTCGAGATCCGTTACGACTACGACGATGCCGGCGGCAGCGGCGGGGACGGCAACGTCTTCATCGACGATGTGACGATCGACGCGGCGGCCACGCGACCGACGCTGCGTCCGGCTCTGCCCGAGCGCAACACGCACTACAGCAAGCGCGATCGCTAGAAATCCGCGCACGTCTCCAAGTTTCGAAGGCCCTCGTCGACGACGAGGGCCTTTTTCTTTGGATCATTCGCGAAGCGACGCGCGCGGGGACGCTAGACAGCCGTTCCGTCCGGATGCAGCCACCCCGACTCGCCATCCGCGTAATGCTCGTTCTTCCAGATCGGCACGCGCCGCTTGACCTCGTCGATGATCCAGCGGCACGCCGCGAACGCGGCGTCGCGATGGTCGGCGCTGACGCCGACCCAGACCGCAAGATCGCCGATCGCGAGCGAGCCCGTGCGATGCACGCAACGCACGGCGCGTAGCGCGAATTTCGTCGTCGCCTCGGCGAGGATCGCCTCGCCTTCGTCCTCGGCGAGCGGAACGTACGCCTGATAATCGAGCCGCGTCACCGCACGCGCCTCGTTGTGATTGCGCACCCATCCTTCGAACGTCACGCAACCGCCGGCGGCGGGATCTTCGAGCGACAAGCGCTGTGCGCCCGCGTCGATCGGCGTCTCGCTAAGTCGAAACCGTCTCATCCGCCCGACACCGGCGGCAGGAAAACGACCTCGTCTCCGTCGGCGATCGCATGGCTCCACGGCACGAGCGCGCCGTTGACCGCGACGCGCAATCGCTCCGGCGCGAACGAAAAACCGTGGCGTTTCGCGATGTCCACGTAGAGATCGCCCGCGGTCGATACGCCGGTCTCGATCGATTCCTCGGCGCATCCCGCGCGGTCGCGCAGGCTCGCGAAATAGAGGAGATGAACCTTCAACGGACGATCCTTCCCTGCTTGACGTTTCGCCGCCCGCCGCTTTTCTCGACGAGACGCACACCGTCGATCACGATCTCGTGCGAAAGCGCCTTGCACATGTCGTAGACCGTCAGCGCCGCGACGCTCGCGCCGGTCAGCGCTTCCATCTCGACGCCGGTCTTATGCACGACGGCGACCGTGCAGCGGATCACGAGCTCGTCGCCGTCCGCGAATGCGATCTCGAACGCGCAGCGCTCGATCGGCAGCGGATGGCAGAACGGGATCAGCACGGATGTATTCTTGACGGCCATCGTGCCGGCGATGATCGCCGTATCGACGATCGAGCCTTTCGCGGAACGAAGATTCTGCGCGCGCAGCGCCTGCGCGACGCGCGGCGGAAAGCGCACGCGCGCTTCGGCGGTCGCAATGCGTCGCGTCGCGCGCTTCGCGCCGACGTCGACCATGCGCGGCCTTCCCGACGGATCGACGTGCGAGAGCTTGCGCGCCACGCGTCAGCCTCCGATCTCGTACATCTCGACGCGATGGCGCTCCGCACCGCGCATCTCGCTGCGGATCTCGCTGTAGCGGTCGTCGCGCGCTTCCCAGACCGCGCGGATCAGGCCAGCGATTTCCTCGTCGCTCGCTCCGGCGCGCAGCGGACCGCGCAAGTCGTGTCCCGAGCGCGCGAAGAGACAGGTGTAAAGACGTCCGTCCGCCGAAAGGCGCGCGCGCGTGCAATCACCGCAGAACGGCGCGCTGACCGAGCTGATGAAACCGATCTCGCCGCCGTCATCGGCGAATGCGTAACGCTCGGCGACTTCTCCACCGTGCGTCGGCGGCAGCGCGACGAGCGGCCACTTCGCCTCGATGCGGGCGCGAAGCTCGGCGCTCGGCACGACGAGATCGCGACGCCAGTCGTTGCAGGTGCCGACGTCCATGTATTCGATGAAGCGTACGATATGTCCGCTGCCGCGGAAGCGCTCGACGAGATCGGGCACGTGCGTGTCGTTGATGCCGCGCATGACGACCGAGTTGATCTTGAGCGCACCGAATCCGGCGCGCTCGGCCGCGTCGATCGCCGCAAGCACTGCGCCGACATCGCCGCGACCCCCCGACAGCGCGCGAAACGTCTCCGGATCGAGCGTGTCGAGGCTCAGCGTGATGCGCTTCAGGCCCGCCGCGCGCAAGGCCGCGGCTTTGTCGGGGAGCAGGCTGCCGTTCGTCGTCATCGCGAGATCGACGTCGCCGGGGATCGACGCGAGCTGGCGCACGAGCTCGGGCAGGTCGCGCCGCAACAGCGGCTCGCCGCCGGTCAGGCGCAGCTTGCGCACGCCGAGCCCGACGAAGATGCGCGCGAGGCGCTCGATCTCCTCGAAGCGCAGACGCTCGGCCTTGCTGAGGAACTCGTGATCGCGCGGATACTGATCCTCGGGCATGCAGTACGGACAGCGGAAATTGCAGCGGTCGATGACCGAGATGCGAAGATCGGCGAGCACGCGCGCGCGCCGGTCGAGCGGCGCCGTCTTCAGCACGAGCGGAATCGCGCGGCTCATCAGCCGACCTCCGCCACCGCGACGATCGTCGATCGAGGCGATGCGAGCTCGATCGCTTCTCCCGCGCGCGCGACGCGATAGCCGTGACGCTCGAGCGCCGCTGCGTCTTCCGCGGAGCCGTAGTGATACAGCATGAGGCGGCGGCGCAACTCTTCCGGATACTCGCGCGCAAGATCGTCGACGCCGGTGTGCGAGGGATTGCCGTGCAGCGCGCAATCGTGCGCGACGATCTCGTTGCCGCTCGCGTGCGCGGCCAGCATCTCGGGAATCGGCCGCGTGTCGCCGGTCCAGACGAAGCTGCCGGCGAGCGCGAGACCGAACGACGTGCCGGGTGCGTGATGGCGCGTCGCGAACACGTCGAACCAGAGTCCGAGATGCCAGAATCCGCGCGAGACCGGAACGAGCGAAAACGCATCCCAGAAGTTCGCGCCGCCTTCGGCGATGACCTCGGGATAGTCGGCGACGCGCGATTGCAGGTGCGGCACCAGCGCCGCATGCGCGTACAGCCGCACGGTTCCGCGCAGGTGCGCGTCGAAATAGATCATGTAGAACAGCCGCTCGAGGCCGCCGACGTGATCCATGTGCGTGTGCGTCAGATAGATCGCGCGCGGCGCTTCGCCGTAACGATCGAGATACGCGCTCAGCGCTTCCTGGCCGCAATCGATCAGAAGCAACGGCTTGCCGTCGCTCTCGAGCACGGCGCTGGCCGATCCGAGCGACGGCGCGGCCTGCGCGTTGCCGAC
>DASZWL010000183.1:0-2679 GCA_035546695.1 Rhodanobacteraceae bacterium
TGCCAGGGCATGGTCATCGCCGAGACGTTCTTTCGGGATGGGAAGGACGGCGCGAAGACGTGGATCAATCCGGCAGACGTCGAGATCAGGCGCGACGATCGCGCGCGCGTCGTCGGCGCCGTGCTGAAATCCGACGGGCAGCCGGTCGAGATCGGCGGCATCGAGAAGATGTCGAAGTCGAAGAACAACGGCGTCGATCCGCAGTCGATGGTCGAGAAGTACGGTGCCGACACGGTGCGCTTGTTCTCGATGTTCGCCGCACCGCCGGATCAATCGCTCGAATGGAACGAGGCCGGCGTCGAAGGCATGGCGCGCTTCCTGCGCCGCTTCTGGCGCGAAGTCGCCAACCACACGAGCCGCGGCCCGGTCACGTCCAGCCCTCAGCCCTCAGCCCTCAGCCTTCCACAGAAAACGCTTCGCCGCCAGGTCCACGAGACGATCCAGAAAGTCTCCGACGACATCGGCCGCCGCTACGCATTCAACACCGCGATCGCAGCGCTGATGGAATTGCTGAACGCGGTCTCGAAGTTCGACGATGCGAGCGAAGCGGGCCGCGCCGTGCGCCACGAAGCGCTCGAAGCGATGGTGCTGCTCTTGAATCCCGTGACGCCGCACATCGCGCACGCGCTCTGGCAGGCGCTCGGGCACTCGATCGGGCCGGGACCGCTCGACGATCGGTCGTGGCCGACGGTCGACACGGCTGCGCTCGCGAAAGATGTCGTCACGCTCGCGGTGCAGGTCAACGGCAAATTGCGCGGCACGATCGAAGCTCCTGTTTCGGCATCGCGCGACGAGATCGAGCGCATGGCGCTTGCGGAGCCGAAAGTCGCCGATTTCGTCGGCACGGCGACGCCAAAGAAGGTGATCGTCGTGCCGGGCAAGATCGTGAACGTGGTTATCTGACGTCGCCCCCGCGAAAGCGGGGACCCAGTGCCTTTTTCTCGATCGACATCAAAGCAAAGTCACTGGGTCTGCGCTTTCGCGGGGACGACGAGAACATGACCCCGATCCTCTACTGCCACCGCGAATCCGGCCACAGCTACAAGGTCGCGCTCGCGCTGACGCTCATGAACGTCGACTTCGAGCAGCGCGCGGTCGATCTCAACCTGCCGCGCGACGAGCGTCCCGACGATTTCCGTCGCGCGTCGCTGTTCGGCGAAGTGCCGGCGCTCGTCGACGAGGACGGTCTCGCGGTCACGCAGTCGAACGCGATCCTCGATCACGTCGCGCGCCGCTACGGCAAGCTCGACGGCACGACGCCGGCGACGCAGACGCGCGTGCGCGAATGGCTCGCATGGGAGGCGAACCGCATCGCGATGAGCCTGCCGCACCTGCGCTTCTCGCGCCGCTTCACGCCGGCAGGGGATGTGCTCGAAGCGTACTGGACAGAGCGCATGAAAGCCGATCTCGCCCGGCTCGATCGCGCGTTCGGCGAAAGCGCGTTCCTCGTCGGCGACGCGCCGACGATCGCGGACATTTCCTGTTGCGGATACCTTTTCTGGGCCGATCAGGCCGATGTCGATCTCGCGCCCTGGCCAGCGGTCGCCGCATGGCTCGATCGCATCCGCTCGCTGCCGCGCTTCAAAGCGCCGTATGATCTCCTCGACGATCGTTTCCCGATCCGCTCCGGAACCCGCACATGATCCTGCGCCGCCTCGTCCTCGCGATGCTTGCCGTATTCGCCTTCGTCGCGACCGGTTGCGGCTTCCATCTGCGCAAGGAGGCGGATCTGCCGGCGAGCATGAAGAAGGTGCACATCCAGATCGCCGATCCGTCGAGCCCGCTCGCGAAGGATCTCGCGAAGGCGCTGCCGCGTTCCGGCGTCGAAGTCGTCGACGCGGTCGCGCCCGGCGTCGCCGTCATGAACATCACCGCGAACGCGATCTCGACCGACGTGCTCTCGGTCGGTGGCAACGCGCGCGCGACCGAATATTCGCTGCGCTATCACGTCGAACTCGACGTCGAGGATTCAGCCGGCACCGCGCTCCTGCCGAAGCAGACGATCGAGCTTTCGCGCGATTTCACGTTCGACGCGAGCCAGGCGCTCGGCGTCGCGGCCGAGATCGATCTCCTGACGCAGGAGCTGCAGCGCGACATGACGCAGACGATTCTGCGGCGGCTCGAAGCGCTCGCGAAGGCGAACAATTAGCCACCGCTTGCCCCTCTCGCGCTTGCGGGAGAGGGGAAAAAAGCGGAAGCGGGAGAAGATGTGAAGCGACGTACAATCGCGTCATGCCGACTTCGTTAGCCGTCTTCCGCAAGCAGCTCGCGAGCGGCGAGCTCAAGCCCGCGTATCTGCTCGCCGGTGAGGAACACCTGCTCGTCATCGAAGCCGCCGACGCGTTGCGCGCGCGTGCGCACGCGCTCGGCTACGTCGAACGCGAGATCCTCGACGTCGAACCGCACTTCGACTGGAATCGTCTCGCCGACGCCGGTCGTGCGCTGTCGCTGTTCGCGAGCCGCCGGCTGATCGATCTGCGACTGCCGACCGGCAGGCCCGACAAGGACGGCAGCGCGGCGATCATCGCGTTCTGCGAAACGCCGCCGCCCGACACCGTGCTGCTCGTGACCGCGAACGACTGGAGCAAGCGTCACGAAGGCGCCTGGGTGCGCGCGGTCGAGAGCGTCGGCGTGTTCGTGCCGGTCTGGCCGATGAAGCGCGAGGAATTGCCGAACTGG
>DASZWL010000184.1:0-5996 GCA_035546695.1 Rhodanobacteraceae bacterium
TTACTGCCCGGGCTGCTCGACGATCGACGGATACGTGATCTGCACGGCCGCACCGCCGCTCGCGACCATGCTCGCCATCTCGCCCTGCATCTCGGCGGTCGCGAGCGGGAAATCGGTCGGATCCAGCAGCGAGCCATGCTCGCCTTGCAGGAGCCGCACGGCGCCGCGGATGCCGTCGGCCGATTGCGTCGTTTGCGAGATCGGCGCAAGACCATAAGCCGCGATCAGCGGCTCGGTGCCCGAGAGCGGCGCGCCCGGCACCGAATTCGGAATGACCTGGTCGGGCAGGATGTCGCCGCCGCCGATGACTTCCTGCATCACGAAACGCTTGTCGGCCGCGCCCGGAAGATTGAAGTTGATCGGATCGCCCGAATCGATCACGGTCTGCGCCGCCGACATGAACGCATCGTAGTCGGCCGAACCCGGTTCGACGCCCGCGGCGGCGAGGCCGGCGCGGATGCGCGGACCGAACGTCGGCGAGCCGTCGAGCAGGCGCGCGATGCCGCCGCCCGGCACGCTCATGACGCCGGTGTTCACGTGCGGATCGAGCGAGACGAACATCGTTCCGACGATGCTGCCGAGCGACTGTCCGACGAACGCGATGCGCGAGCCGTCGAAATCGGTGCCGGCCGAGACGTGCATCGACGGGATCGCATGCGCGAGTGCGAAGAGATCGGCGACGCCCTCGCGCAGATTGTCGCGCGAAGTCAGGAGGCTCGAGAGATTGATGAACCAGCTGCCGGACGGATCGATCGCCCCGTCGGGGCCGGTCGCGCCGGTCGAGTTGTCCTGGAAATCGAGATCGAACGTGCGCTCCTTCGCGCCGAGCGCCGCGAACGGCGTGTTGCCGACGTAGAACGGGCTCGACGTGTCGGTGATGCCGTGCAGCGGCAGGTCGATCGCGACGGCCGCGAAGCCTTGCGCGGCGAGCGTGCCGGCGACGGCGAACATGTCGGTGCGATTGCGCGTGATGCCGTGTTGGTAGATGACGATCGGCCAGCCGGTCGCAGGCTTGCTGCGGCCCGAGCGCGCGTTCGGAATCGTCATGACGACCGGCACGAGCTGCGTCGACGTCGCGACCGGCAGCGGATTGCAGTACGTGAGATTCGTCGAATCCGGATCGAGGCCGATGCCGGCGCACGCGTCGACGTAAGCGCCCGGCGCCGCGTGCCAGAAATTCGTCAGCGGCGCGGTCGGATCGTCGGCCGAAGGTGCGGAGAGGAAGTACGGCAGCGCGATGACGCCGACGTAGATGTCGGCGACCGGCGGCAGTCCGACGCCGAGATCGCCGAGCGTCCTGCCGGTCGGCGCGAGCTGCGCCATTGCCGGCGGCGAGGCCTCGACGAGCGCATCGACGGCCTGCAACACGATCGAGGTCGATTCGGTCGTCATGACCCATGACAACGCAATCGAATCGGCCGGAACGCCGGCCGCCGCTGCCGCGGCTTCCTGCGCGTTCGTCAGCTGGCGCAGCGGCTCCAGCGCGCAGGCTTGCGAAGCCGGCAGCGCCGGCACCGTCGATGCACCGCCCGAGCAGAGCGGCGACGTGCGCTTGGCGAGAAGATACGGCAGCGAAGCGCGGATCGGCTCGCCGGTCGCGGCTTCGATGCCGGTCGTCAGCACCGCCATGTACGAGGTCATTGGCGCGAGCGGTTTCGTCGGGACGATCGCGATCGTGCGCCCGGTCGTGTCGGACGGCGCCAGCGCGACGACGAATTCCTGCGGCGAAGCGAGCTCGCGCACGACACCGGTCACCGCGCCGCCCGGACCGCTGAGATTCACCTGGAACACGTGGATGTTGCCGGCGATCGAATCCATCGACAGCGGCATGTTGAACGTCGTCGACCACGGCGCGACCGTGCTGAAACCGTCGAGCGCGTTCATCGCGACCTTCGGATCGCTGAAATCGTCGGGATCGGCGACCGGGATGTTGAGCGTGAGGTCGGTCGTGCCGAGCAGCAGCAGGTTGTTCGGGAACGGAATGACGCCGTTCGCGGGATCGAATGTCGCGACCGGATGGAACGGCACCGGCGCGGTGTAGTCGTAGGCGCTCGCGATGCCGCACACGGCGAGAAGCGACGACGCGACGGCCGCAGCCGTGATCGAGCGGAGCTGCATGATGACACCTTCGACGTGACCCTGACGGATCATCTTAGGCGGTCCAAACGCGCGTTGGCAACGCTGCACCGCCGCGAAAATCGCGCAGTGTTTCCCTTCTCCCGCATGCGGGAGAGGGGAATCTCGAGAAAACACTCAAAGCACCTCATCCGCCTTCGGCACCCCGGATCAAGTCCGGGGCAAGCTCTTCTCCCGCGCAGCGGGAGAAGGGTTCAGCGCGTGCTTGGGCATGATGCGACGCACCACGCTCGTTCAGGAGAGCGGCGGCGGAATCCAGTCTTCCGCTCGCGGAGCGAACGCGCGCGGCGTCCAGCCGAGATCGCGCATCGCCGCGTCGGCGGCGGCGACGAGATCCTCCCGCACGCGCGAGATCGCGCCCGCGCTCGCCGCCCCGAACGCGGGCAGGCGCGAGGCCAATCCCGCTGCGGCACGCAAGAGCGGCATCGGAAGCGGCAGCGCGAGCGTCGCGAACGGGAGCGATGCGTGCACGCGCTCTAGCATCGCCGCGAACGCGAGGCGTTCGCCGCCGCCGAGATCGTAGACGGCTTGCGGAAGCGCGTTCGCGGCGAGCGCCGATGCGCAGGCGGCCGCGATGTCGTGTGCATGCACCGGCTGACGCAGGCCGCTCGCACCCGGAACGAGCGGGAATACGCGCCAGCGATGCGCGAAGCGGACGATCGGCGTCAGGCTCCTGTCCATGCCGGCGCCGTAGATCAGCGTCGGACGCAGCAGCGTCGCCGAGGCGCCGCTCGATCGGGCGGCATCGAACAGCCGGCGTTCCGCATCGGCGAGCCGCGCGGCGAGCGCGCGCTCGGCGGGATCGGCGGAATCCTGTTTCGTCACCGCGCTCAGCGAGCCGACGGCGACGATGCGCGCGCTGCCGATCGTGTGACCGGCGGCGAGCCACTCCGTGAAACGGTCGAGCGGACCGACGCTCAGGATCGATGCGCCAGTCGGCAGCTCGGGCACGCAATCGGGCAACTCGCCCGTCATCCAGCGCAGGCGCGGATGCGCGCTCGTTCGCGGCGTCCGGCTGATCGCGACGACATCATGACCCGCGGAAAGCAATCGCGGCACGAGGAAACGTCCGATGGCGCCGCTCGCGCCGAAGACGAGGCAAAGCGCCATCGCGAGCGCGCGCTGCGATCTAGACGGCCGCAGCGCGAGGCTGCACCGGCAGCACGACCGTGAACACTGATCCCGCGCCCGGCCGCGTGCGGACCTTGATCGAACCGCCCATCGCGCCGAGGATCTCGCGCACGACGGAAAGGCCGATGCCCGCCGCCGAGCCGGCCGGCTTCGTCGTGACGAACGGATCGAAGATCGCCGGCAGAAGGTTCTCCGGAATGCCGGGGCCGGTATCGCCGATGTCGATCTCGACGTGCTGGCCGACCGCGCGCGTCGCGACGCTGAGCCGGCCGCTGCCGTTCATCGCCTCGCTCGCGTTGTTGATCAGATGCAGGAACACCTGTGCGAGCCGGCCGGGATCGGCCGCGATCTTCGGCAGTTCGTGATAGTCGCGCGCGATCTCGACGCGGCCGCGCAAGCGCCGCTCCGCGATGCGCAGCGCGTGATCGAGACCGAGATTCACGTCGACGCCGTGGCGGTCGCCGGCGACGGCGAATTGCGAAAGGCTCTGCGTCAGCGCGCCGATGTCGCGCAGGCTCTCGGCCGGCGTCTCAAGGAGATGCCGCGATTCGTCGAGCGCCGAGCTCTTCTCGAGATTCGTGCGCGCCTCGAACAGCGCGCGGCGCGCGCCTTCGACGTGCAGCACGAGCTTGTCGAGGCTCGCCTTGTCGGCGCCGAAGATCAGCTCGACCGGCTGCAGGCAATACTGCACGGACGCGTCGTAACGCTTGACCAGCTCGCGGTAATCGGCGAGCTGGCGCGCCGCGTGATCGACCTGGCTTCGCACCGACGCGAGCGGCGCGTCGAGCTCGGTCGCGGTCGCGCCGAGCAGCTTGCCGAGCGGCGCGAGCCCGGCGGCGCCGACCGCCTGCGCCTGGTTCGCGCGGAGTGCGTCGGTCGCGTTTTCCGCCTCGATTTTCGCGAAGCGCAACTGCGTCGTCAGCGCGCGCTCGGCCGAAAGCTGGCGCGCGATCCAGACCGCGAATCCGATCGCGACGACGGCGACGATCCATCCGAGCCACATCATCCGTTCATCCTCCGCGCCGGCGGGCGTCTGCGCGGATCACGCGCCGTGCGCCAGCCAGATCTCGCCGATCAGGAACAGCAGGTAAGCCGCGACGAGGATCACGCCCTCGCGGCGCGACAGCTCGCCGTCGCTGCGCATCATCGGATAGATCGCGACCGCGAGCACGATCAGCGCCGGAATCTCGATGTGCTGGAGCGACAGCGCGGCGCCGACGATCTCGGACAGCGCGAGACCGCCGGAAAGCAGCAGCACGCTGCCGAGCACGGCGCCGAATGCGTGGCCGATCGCGAAATCGCCTTGTCCGCGCCGCGCCGCGATCGCGGTCGGCGGCACGCTCGCGAACGCGGTCGCCGCGCCTAGCAGCGTGAGGCCGGTCACGAGCGGCGAGATCTTGCACGCCTGCGAGACCGCGAGCGCGCCGTCGACGAGCCAGATCGCCGCGAACGGCAGCACGACGATGCCGACGACGACGCGCAACGCATCGCGCCAGACCAGCATCGCTGTGCCGGTCGCGGACGCGATCTCGTTGCGCACCGCCTCGCTCTCGCCGCGCGCGTCGCGCACGACGAGAAAAGCGACGACGAGCCACGCGAGCACGAGAACGACCCCGTCGATGCGTCCGATCTTTCCGTCGAGCGAGAGCACCCAGAGCAGCACCGCCGCCGCGATCAGCGCGGGATTCGCGCGCGCGAACAGCTTGAGCCGCGCGCGGAGCGGAGCGACGAGCGCGCAGATGCCGAGCACGAGCCCGATCTGCGCGATACTGCCGCCGACGAGGCTGCCGAACGCGAGATCCGGCTGACCCGCCCACGCGGCCGCGATCGTGACCGCGAGCGCAGGCACGAGCGCGCCGAGCGCTGTCGAGGCGAGCCCGACGCCGAACGCCGAAGCGCCGCTTCGGAGCGCGAGACCGCCGACGCCGCGCGCGACGCTGTCGGCGCCGAGCAGCAGCAGGATCGCCCCCAACACGAAAATCCCGAGCTGTGCGAGCATGTCCGCCCTCCTCCCAAGCCGCGGCATGCCGAGTCTATCCGGATGACGGCTCCGGGCAATAACCTTTGCGCAATGCGCGGTGTGCGAGGATGGACGAAAGGGACGACGACGAGCCGCGCGGGCCGACCGGCATCGCGCAGAGGGATGCGCGGCTCGCGGACAGCTGACGCTCAAGCCGACACGCGGGAGGCACGATGATCGCTCGCATCTGGCGCGGTATCACGCTCGCGGAAAAAGCCGACGCCTACATCGACTATCTGAACGAGACCGGGCTCAAGGATTACGCCAACACGCCCGGCAATCTCGGCGTCAGCGTGCTGCGCCGCCTGCAAGGCGAGCATTGCGAGATCGTGCTGATCTCGCTGTGGAAATCGATGGCCGCCGTGCGCGCGTTCGCCGGCGAGAATCCCGAGCGCTCGGTCTACTATCCCGAGGACGAGCAGTATCTGCTCGAGATGGAGCCGCTCGTGCGGCATTACGAAGTCGCGGAGCAGATCATGCCCGGCGATGTCGCGACGAAGGACGCTGCGCCGGTCGCGCGCGCCAAGCGCTGAGCGTCTCGCTGATTTCCATAGGGCGGGCTTCAGCCCGCCGTCCGTCGCGATCCCGAAACAAAAAAGGTGGGCCTAGGCCCACCCTATTTTTTCTTCGGGATGTAGAGATCGGTGATTGTGCCTTCGTAAACTTCCGCAGCCATGCCGACCGATTCGCTCAAGGTCGGATGCGGATG
>DASZWL010000185.1:0-7866 GCA_035546695.1 Rhodanobacteraceae bacterium
CAGCTTCCGCGACGCGGCTTCGGCCTGCGATTGCCGCTCGCGCTCGCGTTCGAGCAGCTCGGCCTTGAGCCGCTTCAGCGCCTTGTCGCGGTTCGCGTGCTGCGAGCGCTCGTTCTGGCATTCGACGACGATGCCGGTCGGCAGATGCGTGATGCGGATCGCCGAGTCGGTCTTGTTGACGTGCTGTCCGCCGGCGCCGGACGAGCGGAACGTATCGATCTTGAGATCGGCCGGATTGATCTCGACGCTGTCGATCGCGTCGACCTCGGGCAGGATGGCGACGGTCGCGGCCGAGGTGTGGATGCGGCCCTGCGCCTCGGTCTCCGGAACGCGCTGCACGCGATGCGTGCCCGATTCGAACTTGAGCCGCGAGAACGCGCCGCGCCCTTCGATGCGCGCGATGATCTCCTTGTAGCCGCCGTGCTCGCCTTCGCTCGTCGACAGGATCTCGACGCGCCAGCCGCGCCGCTCGGCGTAGCGCGCGTACATGCGGAAGAGATCACCGGCGAAGATCGCTGCCTCGTCGCCGCCGGTGCCGGCGCGAAGCTCGAGGAAGAGATTCGCCTCGTCGCGCTCGTCCTTCGGAATCAGCAGCACGTTGAGCTCGCGGTCGAGCGCGTCGCGCTCGGCTTCGAGCGAGGCGATCTCGTCGGACGCGAGCGCCTTCAGCTCCGGATCCTCGAGCATCGCGCGAGCCGATTCGAGCGCGCTCGCGTTCTCGTCGTAGGCGCGCAGCGCGGACGCGAGCGGGCCGAGCTGTGCGTGCTCGCGCGAGACCTCGCGCAGGCGCTTGGGATCGCCGAGCACCTCGACGCTCGCGAGCAGGTGCTCGAGCTCCTGATGGCGCTCGGCGAGCTGGTCGAGCTTGCGGCGGATCGTCGGTTGCATCGCGCGATTATCGCCGATGAGCGATCTCGCCCGAACTCCAGCCGGAGGCGGCGACGGAAAATTCAAAATGGATCCCGGCTTTCGCCGGGATGACGGCGATTGCGCCTGCCGGCCATCTCGGTGCTCGCACGCGGTCCAAGGTCGTGCACGCCATCCCTTCCGTCATCCCGGCGAAAGCCGGACAAGCGCGAAGCGCGCAGAACGTCCGAAGGACGGCACCGAAGAGGCGAGCACAGCGAGTAATCCATTTGCCTTTGGATCGCGAAGAAGCAAAAACGGAAAAGCCGGCGCGCTTGCGCGACAATGCACGGCTAGTGGAACGGAGACCTTCCCGTGAAAGAAATCAAGCGCAAGGAATACGAGAAAGTCCTCGAATCGCTCTATATCGAGCTCGTCGACCTGCAGCGCTGGATCATCGCGACCGGCCGGCGCGTCGTCGTGATCTTCGAAGGCCGCGACGCGGCCGGCAAGGGCGGCGTCATCAAGGCGATCTCGGAGCCGCTCAATACGCGCTACACGCGCATCGTCGCGCTGCCGAAGCCGACCGAGCGCGAGGCGACGCAATGGTATTTCCAGCGCTACGTCGAGCATCTGCCAGCGGCCGGCGAGCTCGTGCTGCTCGATCGCAGCTGGTACAACCGCGCCGGCGTCGAGCGCGTCATGGGATTCTGCAGCGACGAGCAGTACCGCCGCTTCCTCGCCGAGTGCCCGGTGTTCGAGAAGCTCCTGACCGACGACGGCGTGATCCTCCTCAAATACTGGCTCGCGGTCGATCAGGCCGAGCAGGAGCAGCGCTTCCAGGAACGTGCGAGCGATCCGCTCAAGCGCTGGAAGATCTCGCCGATCGATCTCAAGGCGCGCGAGCAGTACGAGACCTACGGCCGCGCGCGCGACGCGATGCTGCGCGCGACCGACGCCGCGAACGCGCCGTGGTTCGTCGCCGATTTCAACGACCAGAAGCGCGGGCGGCTGAATCTGATCCGGCATTTCCTCGACCAGTTGCCGGAGCGCGCATCTCCGGATCAGCCGCTGAAGCTGCGTCGCCTCGCCGGGAAGCCCGGCAAGGAGCGGCTGCCGGCGAAGCGATACTGGATTCCGGCGCCGTACTAGCAGGCTGCTTCTCGACAGCCTGCCAGGAGCCGTCCGGACGTCCGAACTTCACCTGACGTCCACTCCGGATATACGATCCTCGCCGGGCTTTCCGGGGGATCTCGCGGAATCAGGGAGGAACCGCGCGGCGGGTCGGAGGAAGCTCGCGCAGCCGGAGCACGCGCATTGCGAATTCGTACCGTGCGTGCCGTCGGGCGGCGAGCCGTTGCAAGGTCGAGACGAACGTACCGATGAATCCGCAGCCGCTCGTCGTCGTACTCGGTTTCAGCACGGCGGTGCTGCTCGGAGGATGGCTCTTCGACCGGCGCCTGCGTCATCCAGCTCTTCCCGATCTGCTCTGGGCCGCGTGCATCAGCCTGAGCGCGCTCTATTACGGGCTCGTCGCCGGCGGCGCGTTGCTGCCGCGCCTCCTCGTCGCGATGATGGGCGGCATCGGCGCGTTTCGCCTGTTCATGCATCTTCTGCAGCGCATGCTCGTCGAGCCGGCCGAGCCGAAAGCCGCACGGCGAGCCGACGCATCGCCGCACGATCGGCTTCGCGCGCTGGCGCGCTTCGTCGCGAAGGCGCTTTCGGCGACGCTGTTCTCCGTGCCGCTCTACGTCGCCGCGAGCAATCCGCAGGATCAGGCTTCGGTCTGGATGCTGCTCGCGGCGATCGTCTATGCCATCGGGCTCGCCGGCGAGACGTATGCCGACATCCAGCTCGCGAGATTCCGAGACCGGCCGCGCCTGCGCGGTCTCGCCTGCCGTCGCGGCCTGTGGCGCTATTCGCGCCATCCGAACTATTTCTTCGCGCTCGTGCACTGGTGCAGCTACGCGCTGCTCGCGATCGGCATGCCGTGGCCGCTCTGGAGCCTGACGCTGCTCGCGCCCGCGCTGACGCTCGCGATGGCGCTGCGCCGGATTCCGGCCGTCGAGGCCGAGGCGCTGCGGACGCGCGGCGAGGATTACCGCGCGTATCAGGCCGCGACGAGCGCGTTCGTTCCGTGGCTGCCGAAGGGATGGCCGAACGAAGCGTCGTCGTGGTACTCGCCGCCGCCGGCGACGCCGCGACAGCGAGTGATTAGCGGCCGCCGCAGCACGCCACTGCCGGGAGCGCGCATCACGCCGAGCCCGATGCCGGTGCTCTCGCTGGCGCCGGACGGGCCGGTCACGCCGCGTCCGCAGCGGATTCTTCTGCCGGAAGATTCGACCGAGCCTTCGGCGCCGACGGCGAACATCGAACGCTGACCCCGAGACTCAGGGCCGGCGCGCGAGCTCCGGATTCTCCTTCGTCACCGGCATCAGGTCCTTCTTCGAGACGCCGAGCCAGTACAGGATCGGGTTCGCGAAGAAGATCGACGACAGCGTGCCGATCACGATGCCGATCAGCATCGTCAGCGCGAAGCCGTGCACGGCCGGGCCGCCGAAGAAATACAGCGCGAACATCGAGAGCGCCGTCGTCAGCGACGTCATGATCGTCCGGGACAGCGTCTGGTTGATCGCGCGGTTCAGCACTTCGTACGAATCGGCCTTGCGCGCCGTGCGGAACAGCTCGCGAACGCGGTCGAACACGACGACCTTGTCGTTGATCGAGTAGCCGACGACCGCGAGCACCGATGCGAGCACGGTCAGATCGAATTCGCGCTGCGTCAGCGCGAAGAAGCCGACCGTCAGGATCGTGTCGTGGAACTCGCTCGCGATCGCGGCGATCGCGAAGCGCTTCTCGAAGCGGATGCCGATGTAGATCATGATGCCGATGATCACGAAGACGACCGCGATCATGCCGTCGCTCTTGAGCTCCTCGCCGACCTGCGGGCCGACGAAGTCATGGCGCTTCAGCGTGACGTCCGGTCGCGCGGCCTTGAGCTTCTCGAGCACGTTCGCGGCGATCTTGTCGGCGTCCTTCTGGCCGCCTTCCGGCTGAAGACGGATCGAGACCTCGCGCGTTCCGCCGAGACTCTGCACGAGCGCGTTCTCGATGCCGCCCTTCTCGAGCGCTTCGCGCACCTGCGCGATCTCGACCGGCTGATCGTACGCCGCCTCGACGAGCACGCCGCCGGTGAAGTCGAGCGCATAGTTGAGCCCGCGCGTCGTGATCAACACGATCGAAACGATGACGAGAACGATCGAAATGACGATCGATACCTTGCGCCAGCCGAGGAAGTCGATTTTGCTGTTGGACGGAAAAAGTTCCATGGTTCAAGCCGCTCCGCGCGCGTAGCCGCCGCCGACGTACAAACCTTTCAGCTTGCGTCTGCCGTGGATGAGGTTCGTGATGGCGTGCGTCACCGTGACCGAGGTGAACATCGAGGTCAGGATACCGATGAAGAGCGTGATGCCGAATCCGCGGATCGGGCCCGAGCCGAGCGTCATCAGCGCGAGCGCGGCGAGGAGATGCGTCACGTTCGCGTCGAGGATCGTTGCCCAGGCTTTGTCGTAACCGGCTCGAATCGCCGCGAGCGGCGTCGAGCCGTTGCGCAATTCCTCGCGGATGCGCTCGCAGACCAGCACGTTCGCGTCGATCGCCATGCCGAGCGTCAGCACGATGCCGGCGATGCCGGGCATCGTCAGCGTCACGCCGATCGCGGACATGATCGCGAGCAGAAGCACGAGGTTGAAGAAGAGCGCGATGTCGGCGATGAGGCCGAACAGCCAGTAGTAGAACGCCATGAAGACGAGCACGGCCGCGAGACCCAGCAGCACCGCACGGATGCCCTTGGCGATGTTGTCCTGGCCCATCGACGGACCGATCACGCGTTCCTCGATGATGTCGATCGGCGCCGCGAGCGAGCCCGAGCGCAAGAGGAGCGCGAGGTCGGACGCTTCCTTGTTGCTCGCAAGCCCGGTCGTCTGGAAGCGGTTCGAGAAGACGCCGCGGATCGTCGCCGAGT
Organism: Rhodanobacteraceae bacterium; assembly: GCA_035546695.1. GTDB lineage: Bacteria > Pseudomonadota > Gammaproteobacteria > Xanthomonadales > Rhodanobacteraceae > Dokdonella_A. The sequence continues at coordinate 4,871 of DASZWL010000185.1, forward strand.
TGATGACTTCCTCGGTGACCTTGGCTGTCCTCACTTCCTTGCCGTCGATGATCTTCGTCTCGGGCGTGCGCTCGATGTAGACGACGGCCATCGGCTTGCCGACGTTCTGCGTCGTGAAGTCGAGCATCTTGCGGCCGCCGGCCGCATTGAGGTTCACCGACACCGCGGGCGAGCCCGACTGCGGATCGGGCGCGCTCGAGGCATCGACCATCTCGTCGCCGGAGACGATGACCTTCTTCTTCAGCACGATCGGAATGGGTTTACCGTCCGCGCCGCGCTCGCGGCGATGGTAGATGCGGCTGTCCGGCGGCACGATACCGGTCTTCTCGGCCTCGTACGGGTTCGCGACGCTCTCGTCGACCGCGTGGTATTCGAGCGTCGCGATCGTGCCGAGGATCTTCTTCGCTTCGCCCGGATCCTGCACGCCGGCGAGTTCGACGACGATGCGCGTGTCGCCCTGCTGCTGGATCAGCGGCTCGGCGACGCCGAGCGCGTTGATGCGGTTGCGCAGTGTTGCGACGTTCTGGCGGATCGTGTTCTGCGCGATCTCCTTGACGCGCGTGTCCTTGACGCTCGCGTTCAGCGTGTAAGCGTCGCCGACGGTCTGGCCGGTCGCGATCGTGATGTCCGGGATCTTCTGCTGGATCGCCGTCAACGCCGCGTCGCGATCCTCGGCGCTGCGGAGCTGCACGACGAGCCCGGGACCGCCGCGCCCGACCGACTGGTAGCGGATGTTCTTCTCGCGCAGCGCCGAGCGGATGTCGTCCGCATAGCGCTGCAACTGCTTCTCCATGACATCCTTGTCGTCGACCTGCATCAGGAAGTGCACGCCGCCGCGAAGGTCGAGGCCGAGCGGCATCGCGTTCGCGCCGACCGCGCGCATCCAGGCCGGCACGGTCGAGGCGAGGTTCAGCGCGACGATGTACGAATCGCCGAGCTCGGTGCGCAGCGTATCCGATGCCTTGGTCTGATCGTCGACGCCGGCGAAGCGGACAACGAGCTTGTCGCCCGAAAGCTCGACGCTCTGGAACGGGATCTTGTCCTTCTCGAGGACGCCTTGCGCCCTTTCCTTCAGCGCCGCATCGACGGTCGCGCCGCGGTTCGCCGAGACCTGCAGGGCCGGCTGCTGCGGAAAGAGGTTCGGAATGCCGTAGAGAACGCCGAGCAGCAGCACGACGGCGACCAGCACATATTTCCAGCGTGGAAAATCGTTCATGTCGTCAGACTTGGGTCACGGTGTGGAGGCCGCCCCCGCGGCCTTTCGGAAACATCCGAACCAGGCGACCGCGATCGGGCGCCGGTGTTCCCGCGCGCGATCCGGCGCGCGGCTCAGGACGACGCCTTCAGCGTGCCCTTCGGCAGGACCGCCGAGATCGCCTGCTTCTGGAGCTTCACGACGACGTTCGGCGCGATCTCGAGCATCACGAACTGCTCGGCGATGTCCTCGATGCGGCCGAGGATCCCGCCGTTCGTCAGCACCTCGTCGCCCTTCGCGAGCGCGGCGATCATCGTGCGCTGCTCCTTGGCCCGCTTCATCTGCGGCCGGATCAGCATGAAATAGAAGATGCCGAACAGGATGACCAGCGGCAGGAACGACATCAGCGGATTGGGCGCCGCGGCGGGCGCGGCGGCCTGCGCATACGCGCTGGAAATCAGGAAATCCATCGAAGCTCCGGCTCTCGCCCCGGCGAAAATCGCGGGGCTCGTTAAAAATGGCCGCGGATTATGCCATAGCGGGGCGAAAAGCCGGGATTCGGGATTCGAGATTCGGGATGGAGCCGACGCGATCCCAAATCCCGAATCCCGAATCCCGGCTTTTCGGACCCTACTCGGAGGCCATGACGTCAGCCTGACGAAGTGCCTCAAACTGCGCCACAAAGCCGGCCAGGCGGCCCGCCTCGATCGCGTCCCGCAGGCCCCGCATGAGGTCCTGGTAGTAGTGGAGATTGTGGATCGTCGCCAGCATCGGCCCCAGCATCTCGCCGCAGCGGTCGAGATGACGCAGGTACGCACGGCTGAAACCCGACGCGCACGTATAGCAGCCGCATTCCTCGTCGAGCGGACGCATGTCGTGCTCGTATTTCGCGTTGCGAAGGCGCAGCACGCCGCGGCGCGTGAAGAGATGCGCGTTGCGCGCGTTCCGCGTCGGCATCACGCAATCGAACAGGTCGACGCCGCGGAGGACCGCCTCGACGAGATCCTCGGGCCGGCCGACGCCCATCAGATAGCGCGGCCGATCCTTGGGAAGCATCGGCTCGACGGTTTCGAGGATCGCGTTGCGCTCGGCCTCGGGCTCGCCGACCGCGAGGCCGCCGATCGCGTAGCCGTCGAAGCCGATCTGCTTCAGCGCCTCGGCCGAACGGTGCCGGAGCGCGGGATAGACGCTGCCCTGCACGATGCCGAACAGCGCGTTCGGATTGCCCTCGTGCGCGCGGCGACTGCGCTCGGCCCAGCGCAGCGAGAGCTCCATCGAAGCGCGTGCCGTTTTCTCGTCGCAAGGATACGGCGTACATTCGTCGAAGATCATCGCGACGTCGGAATCGAGCACGCGCTGGATCCGCATCGATTCCTCGGGCGAGAGGAACACGGTCGAACCGTCGACCGGCGAGGCGAACGTGACGCCCTCCTCCGTGATCTTGCGCTTCGCCGCGAGGCTGAATACCTGAAAGCCCCCGGAGTCGGTGAGGATGGGTTTCTCCCATCCGATGAAGCGGTGCAGGCCGCCGAACTCGCCGATAACGTCGAGGCCGGGCCGGAGGAAAAGGTGGAACGTGTTGCCGAGGATGATCTCGGCGCCGACATCGACGAGCGATCGCGGCGTCATTGCCTTGACCGATCCATAAGTTCCGACCGGCATGAACGCCGGCGTCTCGACACTTCCGCGCGCGAACGTGAGGCGGCCGCGGCGCGCGGCGCCGTCGGTGGTCAGGAGGTCAAATCGCATCGTCATATCTTCCGTCGTCCCCATGCAGGCGGGGACCCAGCGCCTTCGTTTG
>DASZWL010000186.1:0-4167 GCA_035546695.1 Rhodanobacteraceae bacterium
CGCGATGCAGCCGCCGATCGTCGCCGCCGGATGTCCCGGCGTGACCGCGAGATACCAGCCGCGCGCGAGTGCGAAGCGTTGCACGTCGCCGATGCGCGCGCCGGCCTCGACGCAGATTCGGCCCTCATGCTCGTCGAAAGCAAGAATACGGCCGAACGCCGCGAGCGACTGGCTCACGGCATCGGCGCCGAAGCTCGCGGCGACGTACGAGACGCCGGAGCCGCGCGCGATGCGCGGCACGTCCTGCGGCAGCGCTTCGAGCAGACGGTAGCGATCCGGCCGCTGCACGCGGCAGCGCGCGCGGAACTGGCGATCGAAGCTCGAAAGCTCGATCTCGCCGAGCGCGAAACCGCGCCGTTCGGCGCGCGGCACGGAGCTCACGCGGTCTCTTCCTCGTTGCCGGTGTCGACCTCGAACAGCCGCTGCAGATCCGCGCGGGCTTCTTCGGCCGTCTGGAGGAGTGCCGCCTCGTCGTCGTAGACCGGATACTGGTTCGCGAGTACGCGCTCGTCGTGCTCGCGGAAGCGGCGCAGGTGCTCCTTCGCGGTCGCCTCGTCGTAGCCGAGCGCGATCAGCACGTAACGCGCGATCTCGAGGCTCGAAAAGAACGTGTCGCGCACGATCTCGTCGACGTTGAGATCCATCAGCCGGAACACGTGCTGGCGGTTGCGCGCGCGCGCGAACACCTTGAGATGCGGGAAATGCCGCTTGAGGATGCGCGCGGTGCGCAGGTTCTCCTCGGGATTCTCGGTCGCGATCACGAAGATCTCGGCCTTGTCCGCCTGCGCCGCGCGCAGGAGATCGAGGTGCGTCGCGTCACCGTAGAACACGGTGTTGCCGAAGCGGCGCACGAAATCGACCTGCTCGGCGTCGCGCTCGAGCGCCGCGAACGGAATGTGATGCGCGTTCAGCACGCGCGCGACGATCTGCCCGACGCGGCCGAAGCCCGCGATGATCACGCGCGGCTGCACGCCTTCGAGGCGATCGAAATCGCGCGCCGGCTGCCGCGCCTTCTTGTCGAACGGAGCGATCTCGGCGCGCAGACGCACGAGCAGCGGCGTCGCCGCCATCGACAGCGTGATGACGAGGATCAGGAGATCGCGCTGCGCAGGATCGATCAGTCCGTTCGACGCCGCGAGCGCGAACACGACGAACGCGAACTCGCCGCCCTGCGCGAGGATCGCCGCGAGCGCGAGCGACTGCGCGCGATCCTCGCGCGCCGACAGCCGCGAGATCGCGTACAGCACGAGCGCCTTGACGGCGATCAGCGCGGCAAGCAGCGCACCGATCAGTTGCGGTTCGCGCATGACCATGTCGATGTCGAGCGACATGCCGACGCTGACGAAGAAGAGGCCGAGCAGCAATCCGCGGAACGGCTCGATCTGCGCCTCGATCTCGTGCCGGTATTCCGAATCGGCGAGCAGCACGCCGGCGAGGAAAGCGCCGAGCGACATCGAGATGCCGGCGAGCTCCATCAGCCAGGCCGTGCCCATGACGACGAGCAGCGCCGTCGCCGTGAACACCTCCGGAGCGCCCGCGCGCACGGCCGCGCGGAACATCGGCCGCAACAGATAGCGGCCGCCGACGACGACGATCGCGATCGTCGCGATGATGCGCAGCGCCGCCAGCGCGCCTGCGCCGGGGTGCGCGGTCGGATGCGCGAGCGCGAGCGCCGGGATCAGCGCGAGGATCGGAATCGCCGCGACGTCCTGGAACAGGAGGATCGCGAAACCGAGCCGTCCGTGCGCGGTCTGAAGCTCCTTGCGCTCGGCGAGGATCTGCAAGTCGATCGCCGTCGACGACAGCGCGAGGCCGAGGCCGACGATCAGCGCGCTCTTCCAGTCGAGCCCGAGCGCGAGCGCTATGCCGCCGATCGCGAGTGCCGTCAGGACGAGTTGCAGACTGCCGATGCCGAACACCGTGCGGCGCATGACCCAGAGCCGCTGCGGCGAGAGTTCGAGACCGATGACGAACAGCATCAGCACGACGCCGAGCTCTGAGATCTGGCTGATCTCCTCGGTGTTGCCGATGAGCCGGATGCCGGAAGGACCGATCAGCGCGCCGGCGGCGAGATAGCCCAGCACCGCGCCGAGCTGCCAGCGCTTGGCCAGCGGCACCGCGATGACAGCGGCGAGCAGAAGCACGACCGCGTATTGAAGAAAGCCATGGGTCTGCACGGATCCTCCGTGCCGGGATTATGGCACGCGCGGATTGGCCGATCGGGCTGCCGCGCGGCGCATCTCAGGCCGTGAGATCGGCCCGCCGCAGGATGGCTGCATCGACGGAAAAGAGAGATCGATCATCATGCTCATCGCACCGTTTTCGGCATCGCCGACGGAACGTCCGCTCCCGCTGTCCCGCACGACCGCCCAACCGGCGCGCACGAAGCCTTCGATCGGCGGGATACTCGTGTGGTTATCGGTCGGCATCTGCCTGCTGCTGCTCGTGCCGTTCGCGCGCGGCGATCGCTTCTTCGGCGCGACACTGCCGTTCTGGCTCGTCGTGGCGCCGCTCGTCGATCTCGCCTGGGTCGAGCGCCGAAGTATTTCGCGGCGGATGGTCGAAAGCTGGCGCGAGGTCATCCGCGCCAGATCTCTGCGCAACGTGCGGACTAGCGCGCGGCTCGTCGTGACGCGTGCAGCGCCGCGAGATCGTAGAGCACGTAGTCGCGATCCTCGACGAGCTTGACGTCCGGCATCGCGCGGAGCTTGCGCTCGGCTTCGAGCACGGCCGGAGCGAGCTCGCGCTTGAATGGATCGTGACCCTCGCGCGGCATCACGAGATAGTCGATGCCGTGATCGGCGAGATACGCGAGGAACGCGTCGGCGCTTTGGAGCGGTTCCTGCCGCCAGTATTCGTAGAAGTTGAGCGTCTCGAACGTCGCCGCCAGGCGGAACGCGGCGCGGTCTTCGACGTATCCGACCGCTCGCGCGGTACCGGGCACGGCGCGAAGATAGTCCGCGATGTAGGCGATGCCATCGGCCTTGAAGATGCGCGCGTCATCGCGGCGAAGATCGCGCACGGAACGCGTGAGATCGAAATCGAACGTACGCGTGCCGCTTGCCCAGCCGGCGCTGATGAAGCTGTACGCGGCCTGGAAGACGACGAACAACGGTAGCGTAGCGAGCAGCAGCCGCGACGGCATGCCGTCGGGCAGAGACTTCCGCGCCGCATGGCCTCCGACCGCGATCGAGATCGCGATCGGCAGGACGAAATAGTTGCCGTCGCCGCCGCGCTCGGGATTGCGATAGAAGAGCAGCAGCGCGAGTCCCGTCAACAACACGACGACGAATACGGGCGCGACGCGAGCGCGCGTTTCGTCCGCGCGCCGTCGCGCGAGCAGCTTTGCAGCGAGCGCGAGCGCAAAGAGATAGAGCCAGACGTTGCCGATCCAGCTGATGACCATATGCCCCAGCACTTGCGGGCGGAACAGCTGATCGACGACGAGCGCCGGCAGATCGCGCCAGTCGAGCGGCGGTCCGCCGAGCAGGAGTCCGACCGGAGGTTTCAGCGTGAGGCCGAACTTTGCGAAGAAGCGCAATAGCGGCTCGGGTCCGATCAGCGGCACTCCGGCGAGAAGCCACGTGCGCGCGGTGACGAATCCGGCGACGACGATCGCGGCGGCCGCGATGACGATTGCGAACCGGCGCTCCGATGCCGCGTCGATCCCGCGGGGCCGTCCGTTGCGCCACCAGAATCCGACGAGCGCCGCGAAGATCGCGACGATGTACGGTGGCGCGCTGAGCTTGCTCGCGAACGCGAGCGCGAATCCGACGATCATCCACGCGAACGCGCTGGCGCGCCCCTCGCGCGCGAACGCCGCCGCTTCGATGCATGCGAGCAGCAGCACCCATGCCAGGAAGAGATCGGGCTTCGGCGAGAGCGCGCTGTTCGCGATCGCGGGCACGGTCACGACGAGCGCGACGAGAAGAAGCCGCGTGCGAGATCCCGGCACGATCGGCTTCAGGATTTCCAGGCACGCGAGCGCGGTCAGCGCGAGCATCGCGATCGAGAGGCCCTCGATGACGCTCGTGTCGTGCAGGCCGCTGACCGGGATCAGCACGAGTTCCCAGAGCTTCGGGTAGTAGTTGACCGGCGCGACGAGCTCGAGCGACTTGAATACCGAGCCCGTCGCGACGAGCACGTACTCGCCGCGCAGGCCATACC
>DASZWL010000187.1:0-1787 GCA_035546695.1 Rhodanobacteraceae bacterium
CGCGACCCGAACTTCGACACCGAATCGGTCAAGGGCCTCGTCGAGACTGTCGAGAAACTCCTCGCCGAGCAGCCGTCGGCGCCGCCGGCAGCCTGAAGCCGCGATGCATCGCGTCGTCGTCACCGGCATCGGCGCGGTCACGCCGCTCGGCCTCTCCGCAACGGAAACCTGGAAAGCGCTTCGCGAAGGACGCTCGGCGATCGGCCCGATCACCGCGATTCCGCGCGAAGGCCTGCGCGCCGGCATCGCGGCCGAAGTGAAGGGATTCGATCCGCTCGCGCATTTCGACGAGAAGAAGCTGATCCTGCTCGACCGCGTCTCGCAGCTCGCGCTCGTCGCGGCGCGCGAGGCGATCGCAGAGTCCGGCGTCGACTTCGAGCGCGAGGGTCTCAGCGAGAACACCGCAGTCGTCATCGGCACCGGCGTCGGCGGCGAGAACACGAACGACGAAGCCTCGAAGCGCATGTACGGCGAGAACAACCCGCGCCTGCATCCGCTGACGATCGTGCGCCTGATGGCGAACGCGCCGGCGTGCCAGATCAGCATCGAGCATGGATTGCGCGGCCCCGCGTTCGCGACCGTCAGCGCGTGCGCGTCATCGAACCATGCGATCGCACAGGCGTTCCAGATGGTCCGCTCCGGCATCGCCGATGCAGCCGTCACCGGCGGCACCGAAGCTTGCCTCACGATGGGCGCCGTGCGTGCCTGGGAAGCGATGCGCGTGCTCGCCGACGACACCTGCCGCCCGTTCTCGAAGCAGCGGCGCGGACTCGTGCTCGGCGAAGGCGCGGCCGTTTTCGTGCTCGAGACGCTCGAGCGTGCACGCGCGCGCGGCGCGACGATTCTCGCCGAGATCGTCGGCGCCGGCATGTCGGCCGACGCGGGCGACATCGTGTTCCCTTCCGAAGCTGGTGCCGCGAGCGCGATGCAGCGCGCGCTTGCCGACGCGAAGCTCGCGCCCGACGCGATCGACTACGTGAACGCGCACGGCACCGGAACGCCGGCGAACGATCCGACCGAGACACGCGCGATCCGCCGAGCGTTCGGCGCGCACGCGGACGCGCTCGCGGTCTCGTCGACGAAATCGATGCACGGCCACGCGCTCGGCGCGGCCGGTGCGATCGAGCTCGTCGCGACGATCGGCGCGATCCGCGACGGCGTGATACCGCCGACCGCGAACTTCCTCGATCCCGATCCCGCCTGCGATCTCGATTACGTGCCGAACGTCGCGCGCGAGAAATCCGTGCGCGCCGCGTTCAGCAATTCGTTCGCATTCGGTGGGCTGAACGCGGTGCTGGCGCTCGCGCGAGCGCCCTGATGAGCTGAACGGCCGAGCCGATCGTGGCATCGAGCACACGCCGTTCGTGCGTTCACGCTTCATCGCAACGCAATCGCGTCTTTGCATGACTTTGCTTGGCGCACATTCAGTGCGCCGCCGCTAGCGTCGCCTTCAACGGAAATCGAAAGCGCTCCCCGAGCGCCGTGAAGGAGGCAACGATGCAAGCTCACAAGAAAATGCTGCTGGGTGCCGCGATCGCTCTCGCGGGCGCGAGCGCGATCGTTCCGAGCGCGAACGCGCGCGTGGTGATCTACGCCGACGTCGCGCCACCGCCGATGCGCGTCGAGACGGTTCCGGCGCCGCGGGCGGGATATGTCTGGATCGGCGGCAACTGGTACTGGTCGCATCATCGCTACAACTGGCGCGGCGGCCACTGGGTGCGTGCGCGTCACGGCTATCACTACACGCAGCCGCGCTGGGAGCGCGACGGCCAGCGCTGGCGCTACTA
>DASZWL010000188.1:0-3298 GCA_035546695.1 Rhodanobacteraceae bacterium
CGTCCGGAAAGGACAAGTCCGTCGTGACCTGGTCCGGCGAGTTCAAGCGCAAGGACACGAGCGAGAAGCCCGCGGCCGGCGCCGACGACGAGACCGCGACGAAGACGATGAGCGGCGTCTATCAGGCGGGCTTGGACAATCTCAAGAAGATGATGGAAGGCAAGTAAGACGCACGCATTGGCGGCGCGACGCGGCGTGCCGATGCGCTGTGCTGCGCGCGCGGCTTCGCACTTTCTTTGCTCGTCATCCCGGCGAAGGCCGGGATTCAGCTTTGAGCTTCAAGAACTGGATCCCGGCCTTCGCCGGGATGACGAGCAAACAAATTTCCGGACACGACGCCCGGCGCGCCGTCACCGCGTCGGCGCGTCTCCCGCTTCGATCGAGAACGGCAGCGCGTCCGGCGCCGCGGCGCCGGCGGAGAGGATGAACGCCATCGCCTGATCGACGCTCCAGTCGGTTGCGACTAGGCGCTCGACCGGCACGATCTCGAGATAGCCGCCGGTCGGATTCGGCGTCGTCGGCACGTAGACGGCGGCGAGATCGCGTCCGGCCGCGTCCTTGAACACGCGCGTCACGAAGCCGACCGATTTCAGCTCCGGCGACGGGAAGTCGATCAGCACGACGCGCTGCGTGCCGTCCGGCTTCTTCTGCATGATGCTCATGAGCTTCTTCGTGCCGCCGTAGATCGTCTGCGCGAGTGGAATGCGCAGGATCAGCGCCTCGAACATCGCGATCAGACGTCGGCCGAACACGTGGCTTGCGGCCCAGCCGGTGAGATAGAGCGCGACGATCGTCACGACGAACGCGAGGATCGAGACGAGCCAGCCCTGATTGAGCCGTCCGATCGATTCCGGAAACGCGCTCGCGAGCGCGGAGAGGAGCGCGGCGACCCACGGCAGGTTCACCTGCGAGAGCAGCGAGAAGATGAACTTGAAGACGGCCCAGGTCAGCCAGATCGGGATGAACGTCAGGAGGCCGGTCAGGAGATAGCGCTGGATGTAGAGCGGTCGCATGAGAGAGCAGTCGGTAAGGAAAGCGGCAAGAAAGTCAGTAACAGCGGTCAGTAAAAGCGTTGGTATAGCGCGTCGGCAATGCAGGCGTGCAGGATGAGACGACGCCCTGACTTTCTAACTTTCTCACGAGGCCGCAAAGCGGCCGACCTCACTTGCCCGAAGGAGTACCAAGCGGCCGTCCTCACTTGATCTTCGCCGGCTTGACATTATCCGCGGAAATCTCGCGCAGGATACGCAGGCCCGTCGTCGCGTAGCCGATGTCGCTCGCGCTTTTCGCCTCGCGCCAGACCTGGGCCGGATCGCGTTCGTCGCGCCACGAGAGTCCGCGGATCGCATGCTCGCGGCAATCGCCGACGTCGGAAGGCTCGGCGCAGTCGGAGGTCCACACCGAGACGTTTCCGACGACGTCGTAGAGTCCGTAGCGCGTCGCCGGGAAGCGCGCGACCGGCGCCGTGTTCGCATAGCCGTCGTCGCAGGAGTCGACGCTGAAGTTGCCGCTGCCGCAGCCCGATGCGACGACGATCGTCTGCGCGACGCGCAGCCATTCCTGCTGCGTCGGCAGGCGATAGTGCTGTCCGGTGCGGCGCGACAGCCAGTCGGCATAAGCTTTCGCGTCCTGCCAGCTGACGCAGACGACGGGGTGATCGTCTGTCTGGTCGAAGCCCGGCGATTCCCAGCTCAGGTCGCGCGAGCGCGCGAAGAGGCTCTGCGATTCGCGACAGCGCGACGGCGGTCGTCCGGTCGCCTGCGTGAACGCGCGATAGGCGCCGCGCGTGACGTCGGTGACGCCGATCGCGTACGGATAGCCGAGGTGATCGCCGGGATCGGGCTCGGCCGGGATCAGCGCGAGCTCGGGACCGCCCGCGTCGCGGAACTTGCCGCCTTCGCGCAACAGCTTCGCCGGACGATCGAGATCGGCGGCGAGCGCATCGGCCTCGTTCGCATCGAGCGTCGCGAGCGCGGGTTTGATCGGCGCGAGCGCCGCAAGCTCGCCCGCATCGAATGGGCCATGACCTTTTTTGCGACGCCTGTCGATCGCGTCGTGCACGGCCTTTCGATAGCCGTCGAGCGCCTTGCTCTTGCGGAGTTTCGCGTCATCGGCAAGCGCGAGCGCGCGCTCGATCGACGAGCTGGCGGTGTCGACGTCGGCGCGGTCGATCGCCTGCGCCGTCGTCGTCGCGAGCCGCGCGATCAGGCTCTCGATGCCGCGGACCGCGTCGCGCCGCGAAGGATCGGATTTGAGCGCGGCGAGATAGCGCTCGGCGGCGTTGTTTCCCTTTGGCGCGAACAGCCGGCCGCGCGCGACGAGCTGCTTCGCGTCGGCGAGCATCGCGTCGATTGCCGCAGCGTCGACCGTAGCGTTCTCGGGTTCCGTCGTCGTTTCGGCGGTTTCGTTCGTGACGGTCGTCGGTTCGGCTTGACCGGGAGTCGGCGCAGTCGAAGACGAAACGGTCGCGTCCTCGCGTTTCGCGGCCGGAGTCGCAGCGGGCGCGGGAGTCGCATCCTGCTGCGGCGGCGGCGCGGCGCGATCGGCCGTATGCGGCAGCAGCACGATCAGGCTCGCCAGCGCAATCGCGATCAGGAGCCCGATCGCGAGCGCGCGCGATCGGCGCGGGATCGCTGCGGTGCGCTCGACGATCTCGCGCCACCAGCGCATCGGCCCGCTCGCAGGCGGCGTGCGGATGCGCTGCTCGATCGCGTCGAGCGCGGCGATGACTTCCTCCGAGCTCTGAAAGCGCGCTTCGGGCCGCTTCGCCATCGCCTTGTCGATGAATGGCTGCCAGAGCCGCCGCAGGGCAGGGAGGCGCGGCACCGGATTCTCGATGTGCGCGAGCGCGACCGACAGCGTGTCGGGCCCGCGGAACGGCATCTCGCCGGTCAAGAGCTCGTAGCAGAGCACGCCGAGGCTGTAGATGTCCGAGCGTCCGTCGAGCGGCTGGCTGCGCGCCTGCTCGGGGCTCATGTAGCCCGACGAGCCGATCGTCGCGCCTTCGCGCGTCACGCGTGGCTGGTGCCAGGCCTCGCTGAGCGCGATGCCGAAGTCGGCGAGCAGCGGACGGTCGAGCTTGTCGAACAGCACGTTCTCGGGCTTGACGTCGCGATGGACGATGCCTTGCTCGTGCGCGTAGCCGAGCGCGTCGGCGAGCGCACGGATGATCTCGAGGACGCGCGGCTCGTCCTCGCGCAGGTTGCGCGCCGCGAGATCGCCGTTCGGCAGATACGGCATCGTGTAGTAGATCTGCCCGGTCGAGGTGCGGCCGACGTCGAAGATGTTGACGATGTGC
>DASZWL010000189.1:0-18006 GCA_035546695.1 Rhodanobacteraceae bacterium
CCCGCCGAAGATCAGGAGCGCCGTCGCGTGCTGCAGATCGAACGCCTGTCCGCGCGCATGCGGGGCACTGCCGTGGCCACGACCGTACAGCACGAGTTGAACGAGCTGCTCGAAAGCTGGACCGGTCTCGCGACCGATTCGACGGATCTCGATGCGAGACTGGAGCGCGCACTCGCGGCGGCCCTCGAGACGCTGCCGTGACCGACGCCGCCAGCGTCGCCGGCTCGCAGGAGACGGTGCGCGGGCTCGATGACGTTCTCACCGCGATGCGCACCGCGCAGGCGCGCAAGCCGATGCCGGACTGGCACGTGCGCGCCGATCGGCTGCGCCGGCTCGAAGCGCTGATCGTGAGCAACCGCGATGCGATCGCTCGCGCGATCGATGCCGACTTCGGCCGGCGTCCGTTCGAGGAAACCGATCTCCTCGAAATCTTTCCGACGCTTTCGAATCTGCGTTATGCATTGCGCCACGGAAGACGCTGGATGCGCTCCGGGCGGCACTGGGCCAACTTCTGGTTCCTGCCCGCGCGCACCGAGATCCTGCCGAGGCCGCTCGGCGTCGTCGGCATCGTCGCGCCGTGGAACTATCCGCTATATCTCGCGGCGGCTCCGCTCGTCGACGCTCTCGTCGCCGGCAACCGCGCGATGATCAAGATGCCGGAACTGACGCCGCGATTCTCGTCGCTGTTCGCAGAGCTAGTCGCCGATGCGTTCCGTGCCGACGAAGTCGCCGTCGTCAACGGCGACGCGGATGTCGGACGCGCTTTCACGGCGCTCGTGTTCGACCATCTCCTCTTTACGGGATCGACGGCCGTCGGGCGCGACGTCATGAAGGCGGCGGCGGCGAATCTCACGCCCGTCACGCTCGAGCTCGGCGGCAAATCGCCGGCGCTGATCGGGCCGAACGCGAGGTTCGAGCACGCGGTCGAGCGCATCATCGTCGGCAAGCTGCTCAACGCAGGCCAGACCTGCATCGCGCCGGACTACGTGCTGCTGCCGCGCGGACGCGAAACCGCATTCGTCGACGCTGCGCGCGAGCTGGCCGCTCGCCTGTATCCGGGGCTGCCGACGAATCCTCAATACGCGAGCATTGTCTCGGACCGTCATTTCGCGCGCTTGAACGGATTACGCGACGACGCGGTATCTGCTGGGGCCGAGGTTCATGCGCTCGGCAACGGAAGCGATGTCGTCGAAGAGCGCGCGATGATGCCGGCACTATTGACCGGCATCGACGACCGGATGGCGATCATGCAGCAGGAGATCTTCGGGCCGCTGCTGCCGCTCGTTCCATACGACACACTCGACGACGCGCTCGCATACATCGCCGCGCGTCCTCATCCGCTGGCGCTCTATCTCTTCGACGACGATCGCGCGACGATCGATCGCGTCTTGGCGGGCGCGACAGCCGGAGGCGTCACGGTCAACGACACGATCCTGCACATCGCGCAGCACCGACTGCCATTCGGCGGTGTCGGTGCCTCGGGCATGGGCGCGTATCACGGCGAAGCGGGATTCCGCACGTTCTCGCGTATGACGCCGGTGATGCGGCAAGCGCGTTTCAATGCAGTGTCGTTTTTGAATCCGCCGTACGGACGGATGGCCAGGGCGTTGCTGAAGATCGTGCTGCGATAAAAACTCTGCCGTCGTTCCCGCGACTGCGAGCGAACAGCGAAGCTGGCCCGAAGGGCGAGCGTGAGGCGCGAGTAAAACGGGAACCTGGCGACTTGGCTTGATGCAGGAGAGAAGGCGCTGGGTCCCCGCTTTCGCGGGGACGACGAGGTTTGAGATTGCCGGTCCCGCAGACTCCGATCAATGCGACTCAATGCGACGGAGGGACGATCGCCGTCAGTGCGGCGATCGGCTCGCGGGCGCGGGGTGCGCTTGCGCCGCGCGCATCGCGGATCACGCGGCGGACCCAGAGCCGCGCGTCGTCGAGCAGCGAATAGATGCAAGGCAGCGCGAGCAGCGTCACGATCGTCGAAAACGTGAGGCCGCCGGCGATCGCGCGCGCCATCGGCGAGTACGGCGGGCCGTCGCTCCACGCTTCAGCGCCGCCGATCGCGAGCGGCAGCATGCCGAGGATCGCGGTCGCCATCGTCATCAGCACCGGGCGCAGGCGCTCTTTCGCGCCGAGGATCAACGCCTCGGTGCGCAGATGCCCTTCGTGACGAAGCTGGTTGATGTGCACGATCATGACGATGCCGTTGTTCACGACGACGCCCATCAGGATCAATATGCCGATGAAGGCCATGATCGAGAACGTCGTGCCGGTCAGGAAGAACAGCCAGAACACGCCGAACACCGAGAACACGAATGTCGTCAGGATCGCCGCCGGGAAGACCAGCGACTCGAACATCGCGCACATGACGACGTAGACGAGCACGAGCGCGATCAGCGTGTTGAACAGCATCTGCTTGCCGGCGTCCTCGTCGCGGTTGAAGCCTTCGCCGAAGCTCCAGCGATAACCCGCCGGCAACGCCATCGCGTTCATCGCCTTCGTGATCTCGTCGCGTGCCTCGGGCATCGTCTTGCCGTCGGCGAGGTTCGCGGTGATCTTGAGCGCGGTCATGCGATCGACGCGCTGGATCGCCGACGGCGTATCGCGCGCGTCGGCCTGCATCAGCGACATCAGCGGGATCTGCGTGCCGTCCGGCGCGCGCAGTTTGAAATCGGACAGGCCCTCGATGCTCTGCGTATCGCTGCCCTGGAAGCGGAGCCATACCGGCAGTTGCCGGTCGCCCGCGTGGAAATCCTTGAGCGGCATGCCGCGCAATGCGATCTGGACGTAATTCGCGACGGTCTGCGCGTCGAACCCGTAGCTCTTCGCGCGAATGCGGTCGACGTGGGTCGCAACCTCGCGATCGCCATTGCCTTTCTCGGTGCGCACGTCCTTCAGCGTCGAAAGGCGCGAGAGCACGTTGACGACCGTCGGCGCCAACTCGCGCAACTGATCCATCGAATCGCCGACGAGCGAGAGATCGACGCCGCCGCCGGTCGAGCTGTGGAAATCGAAGCTGAGCTTGCCGACGGCGAGCGCGGGCAACTCATTGCGCATCTCCTCCTTGATCTCGCCGGCGCTGCGCTTCGCCTTGTCGGCGTCGGTCAGCAGGATCGACGTGTTCGCCTCACCCTGCTCCGTGTAATACGTGTAGACCGACTTGATGTCGAAGCGCTCGCGGTTCTTGTCGAGGAACGCCTCGACGCGCGCGACGGCGGGCTTCAGATCCTGCAAGCGGTAATTCGCGTTGAGCTCGTAGTGGAGATAGATCCGCCGCGACTCGCCGGAATCGAACATGTCCTTCTTCGTCAGCGCGATCGGCACGAAGCTCAGCAGCAGAAGCCCCATCACGCCGGCCATCGTCCAGCGGCGATGACTGAGCGTCCAGTCGATGAAGCGGCCGTAGCGCTCGCGAAGGCGAGTGATCATCGTCTCGCGACCGATGAACTTCGGCGGCGGCAGCTTCGCCGACAGCATCGGCACGAGGCTGACCGCGACGAGCCACGAGGCGAGATGCGCGATCGACATCGCGATCGCGACCTGCGCGAGGAAGATCGAGATGTCGTTCGCCTCGCCGAAGATGTTCGGCAGGAACACGATCATGCTGGTCAGCGTGCCGGCCGCGATCGCGATGCCGACGACCTGCGTGCCCTGCACCGCGCTGTACCAAGGCTTGTCCGGGTATTTCTCGCGGTATTGATAGATGCTCTCGACGACGACGACTGCGTTGTCGACGAGCATGCCGACGGCGAGCAGCAGGCCCATCATCGACAGCACGTTCAGCGAGATACCGAAGAAGTACATGCAGCCGAGCGTGATCACGAGGCAGATCGGAATCGACAGCGAGACCATCAGCGTCGACGGCCAGTCGCGCAGGAAGAAGAACAGCACGAGTACCGAGAGCAGCGTGCCTTCGAGCCCAGCCTTGCCGAGCTCGCGCAGCGAACCCGTCACGCTCTCGGCCTGGTTGTCGAGCAGGTGCACGCGGATGCCGTGCAGCTCCGGCGATTTCTGGATGCGCGCGATCTCGTCGAGCACTTTCGTTCCGACCTCGACGAGATTCGCGGTCCGCTCGCGGAAGATGTCGAAGCCGATCGCGGGGCGCCCGTCGAGGCTGCGCGCGTAGTTGAGCCGCTCGGGACGCAGCGCGATCGTCGCGATATCGCCCAGACGCAAGCCTTTTGCGTCGATCGGGATCGCGCGGATGTCGTCGAGGCTCGTCCACTGCCCTTGCGGCTGCACGCGGAAACGCTCGCCGTTGGCGCTGACCTGGCCCGCCGAGATCGAGAAGTTCGCGGCCTGGAGGCGCGTGTAGAGATCGTTGAGGCTGATGTTGTGCGCCGACAGGCGATCCGACGAAAGCTCGATCTGCACTTCGGGTTTTCCGACGCCTTGCAGATCGACGCGCGCAACGCCCGGGATGCGCTCGAGCGGACGCTTGACCTCGCGATCGAGCAGTTCGTACGCGTTCGAGAGATCGACGCCGCTTTCGGCCGCGACGCGAAGCTTCAGGATCGGATCGTCCGAAGTCGAGAACTTCAGCACCGTGTAGCGCTGCAGGTCGGAAGGTAGGTCCGCGCGCACGGAGTCGATCTTCTCGCGCGCCTGCACGGCCTTGATCGCGACGTTCTCGCCCCACTTGAACTCCATGAAGATCTGCGCGCTGTCGGCGTCCGACGTGGAGTTCATGCGCTTGATGCCGGGCAGCGTCGCGAGCGCTTCTTCGACCGGGCGCGTGATCGTCCGCTCGATCTCGGTCGGCGTAGATCCGGGATACGGAATCTGCACGAAGAGGAATGGCGCATCGAGAGTCGGAAACTGCTCGAGCGGTAACCGCATCGCCGCGATCAGGCCGATCACGACCATCGACACGAAGAACATGATCGCCGTGACGGGGCGCTTCAGGCTGAGCTCGGCGATGCTCATGCGTGCTGGGCCTCGGGCGCGCCGGAAGAATCGTCGCGCACGTCATGTGCCGTCTTCGCGCGATGGCGCTCTCCGCGCGCGAGATACCAGGCGTCGCCGCGTCGATCGAGCAAGTCGTAGACGACCGGAATCACAACGAGCGTCAAGAGCGTCGAGACCGCGAGGCCGCCAATCACGGTGATCGCCATCGGCGCGCGCACTTCGGCGCCTTCGCCGACGCCGATCGCGAGCGGCGAGAAGCCGATCAGCGTGCAGAGCGTCGTCATGACGATCGGACGCAGACGCGATTCGGCGCCTCCGGCGATCGCATCGCGCTTGGCGACGCCGGCCTCACGCAGCTGGTTCACGCGATCGATCAGCACGATCGCGTTCTTGACGACGATGCCAACCAGCATGATGAGACCGATGAAGACGACGACGGAGATCGGCGAATTCGTGAGCTTCAGCGCCAGCACCGCACCGACCGCCGCGAGCGGGATCGAGAACATGATGACGAACGGATGCAGGAGCGACTCGAACTGCGAGGCCATCACGAGATAGACGAGGAAGATCGCGAGCCCGAGTGCGAACATCAGCGATTTCACCGAGGAGTCGAGCTCCTCGCTCTGGCCGCCGACGTGCACCTTGACGCCGGCCGCGAGCGGATTCTTCGCGACGATGTCGTTGATCTCGGCGACGGCGCTCGAAAGATCGCCGTAGCGGAGGTTCGACGAGACGATTGCGACGCGCTCCTGGCTGACGCGATGAATCTCACTCGGGCCTTCGGTCGCAACGACCTCGGCGACCGACGAAAGACGGATCGGCGTGTCCGTGCTCGTGCGCGCCGTGTCGGATACGCTCGTCGTCGAGGTCGCGCCCGATGCGCTCGTCGTGGTCGAGGTCGCGGACGTCGATGTCGTGTTGACGGTCGTCGTCGACGAGCCGCTCGACGGCGTTCCGCTGACTGCACCGGTCGACGAGCTTGCATTCGCGGGCGAAACGTAGCCGACGACGAGATTGCGGATGTCGTCGACGCTGCCGCGATCGGACGCGCGCGAGCGCACGAGCACGTCGATCTTGCGGTCGCGGAAGTCGTAGCGCGTCGCGACTTCGCCCTTGACCTTGCGCACGACGCGATCGGCGATGTCGCGCGTCGTGAGGCCGAGCGCGGCGGCGCGATCCTGGTCGAACTTGATCTGGATCTCGGGATAGCCGCCTTCGACGGTCGACTTGATGTCGGCGAAGCGCGGCGAGGCCTTCATGAGCTCGGCGAGCCGATGGCCGGCTTTGGCGAGCGCGTCGAGATCGTAGCCGCGGATTTCGACTTCTAGCGGCGCCGAGAAGCTGAAGAGCTGCGGCCGTGCGAACTTCACTTCGGCGTCGGCGCGGCTTGCCATGCCGGCGCGCAGGCGATCGACTTCGGCGGCCTCGATCTTCCGGCTGCCGCCGTTCGCGAGCGCGATCGAAAGGCGCGCGATGTTCTCGCCCGATTCGGTCGGGTTCGCGTCTAGCCGCGTGCCGGCGCCGGCGACGCCGTAGATCGATTCGACGCCGGGATCCTTCGCGTGGCGCGTCGAGATCTCGCCGACGAGCTGGTCGGTTGCCGCGAGCGGCGTGCCGGGCGGCAGCGTCACGGTCATGTCGAACCGGCCCTGCGCGAGCTGCGGAATCAGATCGAGCCCGAGCGTCGGCACGAGCACGAGCGCGAGCGCGAACGAGAGTGCCGCGAAGCCGAGCACGCGCCACGGATGCGCGAGCGCGCGCGGCAGGAACGCGTGGTACGCGCGCGCGGCGCGGCCATAGCCGGCGTTCGTCGCCCAGCCGAGCGCGCCGAGAATGCGTCTTGCGCACCAGCCGACGACGAAGACGATCGGCGGCACTATCGCGCATGCGACGATCGCGATCGCGGCGATCGGCAAGAACACGAGCTTCGGCACGAGCGTCAGCCAGAATGCGAGGCCGCGTCCGCCCTGCGTTTTTCCGTCCGCATACGGCCAGCGCAATACGCGAGCGCTCCATGCGAGCGCGCGGCGCACATGCTCGAGCGGCATTCCGGTCTCGCGACCTTGCAGAAGATCCGAAACGAAGAATACGAATCGTGTGCCGTATCGCATGAGGAGCGCGAACGCGACGAGCACCGACAGCAGCAGGAAATACAGCGGGGCCGCGACGAGCTTCAGCGGCAGCGCGAGCACGAAGGCGATCGCCTTCGCCGCGGTTCCTTTCCATCGGTTCGAAGTGCCGAAATACGGCCAGGCGAGCAGCGCGAGCGTGCCGCGCCAGGCCTTGCTCCAGAGCGATTCCGGATCGACCGGCTCGTCCTTGTACGCGAGCGGCGAGCGGCCGCGCAGCGAAGCCAGCATCGGGATCAGCGTCATCGCGACGACGAGCGAGATCAGCATCGCGAACGTGATCGTCAGCGCCTGATCGCGGAAGAGCTGGCCTGCGACGCCCTGCACGAACACGAGCGGAAAGAATACGGCGACGGTCGTCAGCGTCGAGGCGGTCACCGCCATGCCGACTTCCGATGTGCCCTTGACGGCCGCCTCGACGATGCCGAGCCCCTTCTCGCGCAGGCGCGCGATGTTCTCGAGCACGACGATCGAATCGTCGACGACCATGCCGGTCGCGAGCGCGAGGCCGCCGAGCGACATGACGTTCAGCGAGAGATGCAGCTGCCCCATGAAGAAAAAAGTGGCTATCAGGGAAACCGGCAGCGAGAGACCGATGATGAACGTGCTCCACGCATGGCCGAGGAAGAAGAAGATGATCAGGATCGCGAGCACGCCGCCGAGCAGCGCATCGAAGCGGACTTCGCTGAGCGCGTGCTCGATGAAGATCGACTGATCCTCGATCGTCGTGAGCTTGACGCCTTTCGGCAGAGAGTCCGCGAGCTTGGCGATCTGTGCGTTCACCGCCTTGGCGACGCTGACGGTGTTCGCATCGCCTTCCTTGTAGATCGCGAGCTCGATCGCCTCACGTCCGTCGATGCGCACGATGCCTTCGCGCTCTTTGTAACCCTGCGTGACGGTCGCGATGTCCTTGAGGCGCACCGGCACGTTGCCGTCGATCTTGATCAGGAGCTCGCGCATCTCGTCGAGACTCTTGAACTGGTTGATCGTGCGCACGAGGAAGCGCTGGCTGCCTTCGTCGATGCGTCCGCCCGACGCGTTGACGTTCTCGTTCTTGAGGCGCGTGATGACGTCGTTGATGTCGATGCCGAGCTGTGCGAGCTTCTGCTGGTCGATCGCGACGTCGATCTCGTCCTCGAGACCGCCGCCGACCTTGACCGCGGCAACGCCTGCGACGGGCTCGATGCGCTTCTTGAGATCGTCGTCGGCGAAGCGGCGCAGCTGCTTCAGCTCGATCTCGCCGACGGCGGCCGACGCGCAGTTCGCGCCCGCGGGATTGCTCGCGGTTCCGACAGGCGAACCTTCGGCTGGCACTTTCGATGAAGCGGCGCCGTTCGACGATTCCGAGCCCGTGCCGCTCGCGCAAGCGTCCGTCGTGAGCCCGAAGCGCAGGATCGGATCGGTCGACGGATTGAAGCGCAGCAGCAGCGGCTTCTTCGCCTCGAGCGGCAGCTGCAAGGTGTCGAGCTTGTCGCGCACCTCGAGGCTCGCCATGTCCATGTCGGTGCCCCAGGCGAATTCGAGCACGACGTCGGATTGTCCCGTGCGCGAAACCGAATGCACCTTGCGCACGTTTTTGACGACGCCGACGGTCTCCTCGACCGGTTGGCTGATGAGGTTCTCGATCTCGAGCGGCGCCGCGCCTTCGTATTCGGTGCGCACGGTCAGCGTCGGATACGAGAGATCCGGCAGGAGATTGACCTTGAGTCCGGAAAGCCCGATGAGGCCGAACAACACCATCGTCACCGTCATCATGCCGACGGTGACGCGCCGGCGTGTCGCGAGCTCCGGAAGGCTCACGTACCGGACTCCAGTCCCTTGGCGATCTGCGTGACCTGCGCCTGCGGCTCGGGCGGCGTGATCACGGTGACTTCGGTGCCGTCGCGCACCGCGTTGCGGCCGATCGTGATGACGCGCTCGCCGTCCTTGAGACCGTCGCGCACTTCGATGCGATCGCTGCCGGAATAACCGGTCGTGACGACGCGGCGCTTGGCGACGAAGTGCGGCGTCTCGGGCTTCTTCTCCGCGGCGACGGCCTCGCCGGATTTGCCCTTCGGAGCATCCTTCGCACCGTCGGCCTTCTTCGGCGCGGGCTCGATGACGAACACGGCGCTCTGGCCGTCCTCTTCGACGAGCGCCGAGCGCGGCACGACGAGCGCGTCGTGGCGCTGGTCATAGACGACGTCGATGCGGCCGAACATGCCGGGTTTCAGCGTCGCCGTCGAATCGCGGAACTCGCACGTCGCGCGGAACGTGCCGCTCGTTGCGTCGACGACCGGTGCGATGCGCGCGACGGTGCCTTCGAACTCGCGATCGGGCAGCGCGTCGACGCGAAGATGCACGGGCTGCCCGGCTTTCAGCGTGCCGAGATCGCGCTCGGGCACGTTCAAGACGGCCTGCAGCGGCTCCATGTCGACGATCTGGAAGAGAGCCTGATTGACCGTGACGAGATTGCCGACCTTGACCGAACGCTTGGCGATCACGCCCGAGATCGGCGCGACGACGCGCGTGTACGAGAGATCGATCTTCGCGCCTTCGACAACGGCCTTCTGCGTCTCGAGATCGAACTTGTCGCGATCGTAGTCGGCGCGCGGGATCAGGTTCTTCGCGATGCCCTTCTCGGACTTGTCGAACGCGGCCTCGGCCTTCTTCAGCGTCGCGTCGGCCTGGGCCAGCTTGTTGCGCGCCGCGTCATCGTCGAGCTGCGCGAGGAGCTGTCCTTTCTCGACGTGCATGCCCTCCTCGACCAGGAGCTTCAGAATGATGCCGCTCGCCTTCGCGACGACCTGGGCATCGCCGACGGCTTCGAGCGTCGCCGTACCGGTGTAGTTGGCGGTCACTGCCTGATGCGATGCCGGAGCGACTTCGACCGGAATCGCGGCCTGGGCCGTGGCGTCCGCGGCCGGTCCGCTCTGGCCTCCGCAGGCGGTCAAGGCGGCGGTCAATATAGCCAGAGCGAGCGTGCCGGCAGCACGACGAACCCGGTGAGGGCGAGCGGGAAGCGAATTCGGGAGCATGGGCAGCGGCCTGGTGGTTGACCTAGTGTTATAGTAAACTACATCACTAGTGAACCGCAAGAGGTAAAGAGGGGCTTTTTTGTTGCGGCGAGCATGCGGTTTCCTCCCCGCTTCGTCGTGAGCCGGTAGTCACAACGTCCATGAGATGCGGCGGGAGGCCCCGAGGTTGCGACGGTTTGCCACACCGCAACCGCTCTGATCGGCGCCCAAACCTTGACCGCATTCCGCGTCGGGCGTTCGCCGCGATGAACGAAGACGTTATACTTTCGCGGTTTGAGCCCGCATTTCCCCGAAAAGCGACCACCCGAGCGGAATCGACATGACCCGAGCGTTGCTGCTGGCCACCGCCCTTACGATCGCCCTGCCCGCCGCTGCCGCCGAAAAAGGCGATGCGGAAGCCGGAAAACTCAAGGTGTATACCTGTGCCGGCTGCCACGGCATCCCGGGCTGGAAGAATCCGTACCCGAACTACCACGTGCCGAGGATCGGCGGGCAGAACTACGATTACCTCGTCGCCGCGCTGACCGAATACAAGAAGGGAGAACGCGCGCATCCGACGATGCGGGCGCAGGGCGAAAGCCTCAGCGACGCGGACATCCGCGACATCGCCACCTATCTTTCGAGCCTCGCGCCATGACCGAATCGAACAGGAAGCCCGAGATGACGCATCGAATCCTCGCGCCGCTCGCACTCGCGATGCTCGTGGCGTCGGCGCCGGCCTTCGCGAAGGGTAATGCCGAGGCCGGCAAGACGAAATCGGCGACGTGCCAGGCCTGCCACGGCCCGGACGGCAATGCCGGCATCGATCCGCAATATCCGCGCCTC
This sequence comes from Rhodanobacteraceae bacterium, assembly GCA_035546695.1. Lineage (GTDB taxonomy): Bacteria > Pseudomonadota > Gammaproteobacteria > Xanthomonadales > Rhodanobacteraceae > Dokdonella_A. Next base: position 10,877 of record DASZWL010000189.1, read on the forward strand.
GCCGGGCAGTACGCCGATTACATCGCGCGAGCGCTTCGCGAATACAAGGCCGATAGCCGCAAGAACCCGATCATGAAGGGTTTCGCCGCGACGCTGAGCGATGCCGACATCGACGATCTCGCGGCGTATTACTCGACGCTTCCGGGCAGCAAGCTGACCGATCTGCACGGGCACGTCGGCGGCGACTGAGGAGAGGTCATAGGTGGGCCTCGGCCCACCGTTATGCTTTCCTCGAAACGAATCTACGCGCGACGCGCTCGGCTGATGGCACGGTGGGCTGAAGCCCACCCTATTTCGTTCTCGACCTGCTACGCGCGACGGCGCATGTACGGATTCGCGCCGGTCGAATGATCGGTCGCATCGGCGACGCCGGTCACTTCCGGCACGCGCGTCTTCAGCGTGCGCTCGACGCCGCCACGCAAGGTCGCATCGACCATGCCGCAGCCGTGGCAGCCGCCGCCGAACTGCAGCACGACGACGCCTTCGGCCGTGACTTCGCGAAGCGCGACGCGCCCGCCGTGTGAGGCGAGCTGCGGATTGATCTCGCTCTCGATCACATAGCGCACGCGCTCGACGACGCTCGCGTTCTCGTCGGGCGGCGATCCGCGAAGACCCGGCGCGCGGATCGTCAGCTGTCCGCCGGTCGCCGACTTGTCGAAATCGATCGTCGCACCGTCGAGATACGGGCGACTCGTCGCGTCGACGAACAGCGAAAAATCGCGGCACTCGATCTCCCACTCGGTGCCGTCGAGATCGGACGGCTCGCAGAATTCGAGATGGCAATCGCCCTTCGGCGTGCCGGGATTCACCGCGGTAAGACGGATGCCGAGGCCGTCGATGCCCTGCCCCGCGACGAGCTTCGCGAAATGGTCCTGCGCGGTGTCGGAAAGCGTGATCATGTGAGGTTTCGCTGAATCAGGACCATTCTAGTCCTGAATCGATCCGAGGTCACGCGCCTATACTTCCGGCGATCTCACGGACGTCGCGAGGAGCATCATGAACATCGAATCGCTGCGCGCACGGCATTGCGAGCCGCGCAAGGGCAAGGGCGCGGGCGTCGACGCGCGCGCGATCGACGGTTATCTCGGCGAGCTTCCGGGCTGGACGAAGGCGAGCGACGGCGCATCGATCGCGAAGACGTTCAAGTTCGCCGACTACTTCCACACGATGGCGTTCGTCAACGCGGTCGCGTCGATCGCGCATCGCGAGGATCATCATCCGGACCTCGAAGTGCACTACGACCGTTGCGTCGTGAGTTATTCGACGCACGACGTCGGCGGGCTTTCGCTCAACGATTTCATCTGCGCGGCGAAGGTCGAGGACATCGTGACCGGCAACAAGTAGCGCGCTTCATTCTTCGTCATTCCGGCGAAGGCCAGAATCCAGTTGTTGCTTCTGGCGCCTGACCGGAGAGCTGGATCCCGGCCTTCGCCGGGATGACGAAGATTTCGTCGTTCCCGCGAAAGCGGGAACCTAGCGCCTTGGCTTTTTGCGCGGCGTCGGGGAAGGCGCTGGATCTCCGCTTTCGCGGGAACGACGAGGATGTGAGCGCGACCCTTCGGAAACACTTGAGCGCATCGCGCCTGAGCCGAGCGCATCGAGCACCGATTTCAGGTCCGTCGGCAACGGCGCACTGAACCCGTAGCTCCGCTCGCCGATCGAGAACTCGAACCGCGCCGCGTGCAGGAACAGGCGTTTCAATCCGAAGCCGCGCATCTTGCGATTGAACGTCTTGTCGCCGTACTTTTCGTCGCCGGCCACCGGATGACCGATGTGCGCCGAATGCACGCGGATCTGATGCGTGCGGCCGGTCTCGATTGCGATCTCGGCGAGCGTCGCATCGGCGAATCGCTCGACTTCGCTGAAACGCGAGCGCGACGGCTTGCCTTCCTCATCGACGCGCACCATGCGCTCGCCGCCCTGGAGCACCGATTTTCGCAACGGCGCGTCGACGGCGAGCCGCGATTGCGGCAGCGCGCCCATCAGCAATGCGAGATAGCGTTTCTCGACTCGCCCCTCGCGAATTTCCGCTTGCAGCGCCGTCAGCGCCGAACGCTTCTTCGCGAGCACGAGCACGCCGCTCGTGTCGCGGTCGAGCCGATGCACGAGCTCGAGCGTGTCGCGCGGCCGCGCTGCGCGCAAAAGCTCGATCGTGCCGAAGCTGATGCCGCTGCCGCCGTGGCTCGCGACGCCGGCCGGCTTGTCGATGACGAGGAAATCGCGATCCTCGGCCAGGATCGACGACTCGATCAGCGCCGCCTGCCCCGCCGGCGGCGCGCCGGGATCGCCCTTCTCGGCGATCCGGACCGGCGGAATCCGCACCCTGTCGCCGGCCGCGAGCCGCCGATCGGGCTTCGCCCGCTTGCCGTTCACGCGGACCTGACCGGTCCGGAGCAGCCGGTAGACGAGGCTCTTCGGCACCCCTTTCAGCCGCGCTGTCAGGAAGTTGTCGATGCGCTGGCCGTCGCGGTCCTCGGGCACTTCGACGGTTTGCACGCCCGGAGCGGAGCCCGGGTCGCGAAAACCCGCCGAAGTCTGTGTCTTCATTGAAAAAATCCCGGCGGAACTGATATGCTGCAGATGCGTATCGCGCGGTGTCGGGCCTCGTCCGCGGGAGCCCGATCCCAGTCATCAGCGCACGCGTCCGTTACGTCCTTCCGGTTCAGCGCCGTCGATTCTCCGTCGGAGCGCGGCTCGAACCGGAAGCGAATCGTAGCGGTTCGGGTCGGTCGCCGCTCGCCGTCGGAACGACGGTCGGGGCGCCCGGAGACGCACGACAACCCATGAACCGCCGGCGCGCGGATGCGCCGGCCTTGAAGAAAACGGCAGGCGCTCCTGTCGCCGTCCGCCCGCAGCGCGTTCACCCGCGCAGCGCGCGACCGCAGTGAAGCGCCGGCCCAAGGAAAACACAATGAAACGCATGTTGATCAACGCGACTCAGCGTGAAGAGTTGCGCGTGGCCATCGTCGAAGGCCAGACGCTTTACGATCTCGACATCGAGATTCCCTCGAAAGAACAGAAGAAGGCGAACATCTACAAAGGGCGCATCACGCGCGTCGAGCCTTCTCTCGAAGCCTGCTTCGTCGATTACGGCGCCGAGCGCCACGGGTTCCTTCCGCTCAAGGAAATCTCGCGCCAGTACTTCGCCTCCGGCGTCGACCACAACAAGGCCGGCATCCGCGAATTGCTGAAGGAAGGCCAGGACGTCGTCGTCCAGATCGACAAGGAAGAGCGCGGCACGAAAGGCGCGGCGCTGACCACGTTCATCAGCCTCGCCGGCCGCTACATCGTCCTGATGCCGAACAATCCGCGCGCCGGCGGCGTCTCGCGCCGCATCGAAGGCGAGGACCGGCAGAACCTCAAGGACGCGCTCGATCATCTCAATCTTCCCGAGGACATGGGCCTCATCGTGCGCACGGCCGGCATGGGCCGCGACGCCGAAGAGCTGCAGTGGGATCTCGATTACCTGCTCCAGCTCTGGAAGGCGATCTCCGAAGCCGCCGAATCGCGCCCTGCCCCATTCCTGATCTACCAGGAATCCAAGCTGATCATCCGCGCACTTCGCGACTACCTCCGCGGCGACATCGGCGAGATCCTGATCGACCACGAAGAGCTCTACAACGACGCGCGCGAGTTCATGCAGCAGGTGATGCCGAACAACCTGCGCAAGCTGAAGCTCTACAAGGACACGACGCCGCTCTTCTCGCGCTTCCAGATCGAGACGCAGATCGAGAACGCGTTCGAGCGTCAGGTGCGACTGCCGTCGGGCGGCTCGATCGTCATGGATCAGACCGAAGCCCTGACCGCGATCGACATCAACTCGTCGAAGGCGACCAAGGGCGGCGACATCGAGGAGACCGCATTCAATACGAACTGCGAAGCTGCCGTCGAGATCGCGCGGCAGCTGCGCATCCGCGACGCGGGCGGCCTCATCGTCATCGATTTCATCGATATGGATTCGCCGCGCCATCAGCGCGACGTCGAGGAGAAGCTCCGCGATGCGCTGAAGCTCGATCGCGCGCGCGTGCAGATCGGCCGCATCTCGCGATTTGGTCTTCTCGAGATGTCGCGCCAGCGCTTGCGCCCGAGCCTCGGCGAAGCGACGCAAATTGTTTGTCCGCGCTGCGAAGGCCACGGCCGCATCCGCGGCGTCGAATCGCTGTCGCTGTCCGCGCTGCGCCTCGTCGAGGAGCACGCGATGAAGGAGAACACGGGCCAGGTGCTCGTGCAGGCTCCGCCGAGCGTCGCGAACTTCCTGCTCAACGAGAAGCGCAAGCAGCTGTCGGAGATCGAGGCGCGTCACGACGTCGCCGTCATCGTCGTCGCCGACGACAAGCTCGAGACGCCGCATCTCGAGATCCAGCGCCTGCGCGAATCGGAGATCGGCGAGGACGCGAAGCCAAGCTACCAGCGCACGACGCCGGTTCCGCAAACGCCGCTGCCGCAGATGCTGCGGCCGAGCGAGGAGCCCGAACAACCCGCCGTCGCCGGAGTCGTCCGCGCGACGCCCGCACCGGAGCGTCCGGAGCCGGCGGCGGAATCGCCCGCAAAGCCCGTCGCCGCGCCCGTCGCCATCGCACCGCGCGCAAGCGGAGGCGGTTTCTTCGCGAAGCTCTTCGGATGGCTCAAAAGCGATGCGCAACCGGCCGTTGCGACGCCGCCGGCCGCGAAGCCGCAGCCGACGTCGCGTCCTTCGCCGCGGCCGCAGCGACCACAGCAGCCGACACGCGACGCCGCGCGCGGCGCGCAAGGTCAGCGGCAGCAACAGCCGTCGCAACGATCCCGGCCCGACGCCTCACAGAATCGTCGCGACGCGCGCCAGCCCGACGCGCGCGGCAGCGCGCACGCACAGCGGCAGCAGCAGCCGCGCGGCAACGCGCAGCGCCGCGACGAGCGCCCCGCGCGCTCGACCGGCGAGCATGCTGCTGTCGCACCGCGTCCCGCACAGCCGCAACCGCAATCGCGCGCACCCAGTGAACCGAAAGCGCCATCGGCGGCACCCGCTTCCGCTCCGCCGACAGCGCCCGCAGCTGCAGCTGCCGAGACACCGGCCGCGACGCCCGAGCGCATCGTTTCTTCGCTTCCTGCACCGACGCTCGATCCGGCGCTGATCGAAGGCACGCCGCGCGACGAAATGCGCTCGCGTCGTCGCGGACGCCGCGGCGGTCGCCGTCGCCGCAAAGCCGGCGAGACGGCTGGCGATGCGACGGCTTCGTCCCGAAACGACGTTCCCGATGGCAACGATTTCGACGACGAGGACGACACGTCCGCAACGCCGTCGGTGTCGCCGCAGGCTTCGCTGAGTCCGACGTCGTCCGACAAGCCGCACAGCGGCCTGCCGACGGCGAATACCGAAGCGCCGCCGTCATCGCCGACTGTCCGCGAAACCTTGCCATCTCCAGATGTCGATGCGCCGCGTGCTGCGAGCGCGACGCCGTCCGATGCGCGCTTCGTCGATGCACCGCGCGATCGGCCCGCGGCGGCAATGCCGCCGTCGATGCCGCGTGCGGATGTCGGGCATGTCCGTGACGCCGAGGCAGCCGCGAGAACTGAATCACCCGCGTCCGTCGCACTGAAACTCGAAACGCCGAAGCCCGAAACACCGAAACCCGAGGTGCCGAAGCCTGACGCACCAAAGCCCGAGGTACCGAAACCCGAAGCGCCGAAGCCGGAAGTGCCGCAACCGGACGCGCCGAAGCCGGAAGCACCGACGCCCCCGCAGGCGCGTCAGGAAGTGCCGCAACAGGTCGTGCGACCCTCGCTTCCCTCCGCGCCGCTCACGACGGGCTTTGCGGATCGTCCGGTGCCGACGCAGCCCGCCACGCAAGCACCGATGGAACCCGCCGAACGTGCGCGCGAGTCGTCCGTCGATGTCAATCGGCCGATCATGCCGGCGTCTCCGCCACAGTCGACGTTCGTTTCGCGCGAGAGCACGTCTGCCGTGTCGCCGAAGCCTGCGCCGCCCGGCGAGACGATGGATCTGCCGCTGTCGGCTCCGCGCTCGACGTCGATGCCCGCCCCGAATCCGCAGCCTGCACCGCCGACGCTCGCCGCGACGTCCGTCGCGCCGGCTTCGGAACGCAAACCGATCGAAGAAGACGGCGATCGTCCGGAACCCGACGAGCGCACCGACAACGTGGCGTGACGCGCGCAGCGCGCGCTCAGGCCAGCGAGCGCGCGCGGTTGTCGAGCAGACCGTGCAGATGCGCGAGGTGCGCGAGCGCGACCGGATTGTCGATGCCGAGCTTGTCGAAAAGCCGGTACTTGTACGTCGCAACCGTCTTCGCGCTGAGCTTCAAGTGCTTTGCGATGTGCTGCATGTCCTGCCCTTGCGCGAGCATCAGCGCGACGTCGAGCTCGCGCGTCGACAGCGCATCGAACGGCGATGCGGTGCCGCCGTCCAGAGCGCCGAGCGCAAGCAGCTCGGCGACATCCGGCGAAAGATAGCGGCGTCCGTCTGCGACCTGCTTGACCGCGCGCACGAGCTCCTCGGCGGCGCAGGCCTTGGTCAGATAGCCGCTCGCGCCGGCCTCGATCAGCCGACGCGGGAACGGCGCTTCGTTGACGACCGTGAGGATCACGATGCGCGTCGCGAGCTTGCCCTTGCGGACGCGATCGGTGAGCTCGATGCCGGAAAGGCCCGGCATGTGCACGTCGACGAGCGCGACATCGGGCTGGAGACGGCGGATCATCGCGAGCCCCTGCTCGCCGTCCGCGGCTTCGCCGATGATCTCGATCCCGGGCTGCTGCGAAAGGATCATCCGGAAGCCGGTGCGGACCAGCTCGTGATCGTCGACCAGTGCGATGCGGATCATTCCCGGCAATCCTGTGGGGTTCGGCGGAGTGTGGTCCGCCCGCAACCGTCTGACAAGCGGCGCGTTTGTTGAACTCCGTCACAAGACGCGCAAAAGTCTGCGATGATGGGGAACGTCGGCGGACGACGTTCCGGAAGTCGCGCAACGCGATCGCAAGTCCGACAGTGAGCAAGAAACGGAGAGGTGGCCGAGCGGTTTAAGGCACCGGTCTTGAAAACCGGCAGAGGCGCGAGCTTCTCGTGGGTTCGAATCCCACCCTCTCCGCCAATGACCTATCTGGTCGGAGACTCGGTCTCGGGATCCTCGGATTTTTGC
>DASZWL010000190.1:0-8601 GCA_035546695.1 Rhodanobacteraceae bacterium
TTCGCCTTGTCCGCCATCGCGATCGCCTCGAGCGTCTCGGTCAGCGTGCCGATCTGGTTGACCTTGATCAGGATCGCGTTGCCGATGCCTTTCGCGATGCCTTCGCGGAAGATCGCGGGGTTCGTCACGAAGATGTCGTCGCCGACGAGCTGCACGTCCTTGCCGAGACGATCGGTCAGGAGTTTCCAGCCGTCCCAGTCCTGCTCGGCCATGCCGTCCTCGATCGTCACGATCGGATACTTCGCGGACCAGCCGGCGAAGAAGTCGACGAGTTGCTCCGACGAGAGGCGCTTGCCCTCGCCGACGAGGTTGTACTTGCCGTTCTCGTAGAACTCCGAGCTTGCCGCGTCGAGTCCGAGCCAGACGTCCTCGCCGGCCTTGTAGCCGGCCTTGCCGATCGCTTCGAGGATCGTCTCGATCGCTTCCTCGTTGGATTTGAGATCGGGCGCGAAACCGCCTTCGTCGCCGACTGCAGTCGCAAGGCCGCGACCTTTGAGCACGCTCTTCAACGCGTGGAAGATCTCGACGCCGGCGCGCAGCGCTTCGGAAAACTTCGCGAAGCCGATCGGCAGGATCATGAACTCCTGCAGATCGACGTTGTTGTCCGCGTGCGCGCCGCCGTTGATGATGTTCATCATCGGCACGGGCATGTGCAGCGCCGAGCGCCGAGGGCCGAGGGCTGAAAGCGACTTCCACAACGGAATGCGTTTCGCCGCCGCAACCGCGTGCGCGTTCGCGAGCGAAACGCCGAGCAGCGCATTCGCGCCGAGCCGTCCCTTGTTCGGCGTGCCGTCGAGATCAATCAGCTTGCGATCGAGCCCGGCCTGATCGTTCGCGTCGAATCCCTTCAGCGCGGCCGCGATCGGACCGTTGACGTTTGCGACCGCTTTCGCGACGCCCTTGCCGAGATAGCGCGTCTTGTCGCCGTCGCGAAGCTCGACCGCTTCGCGCGAGCCCGTCGAAGCGCCGGATGGCACAGCGGCGCGTCCGGTTGCGCCGCCTTCGAGCGTGACTTCGGCTTCGAGAGTCGGATTTCCACGCGAATCGAGGATTTCGCGTGCGTGGATCGATGTGATCTGCGTCATGAGCGGTGCGGGTCCGATAGCGAAGTCAGAGGTGATCGATGCCGGCCAGCTTCATGAGATGCCGAAGCAGGCCGATCTTGAGCGATTCGTTGCCGTGTACCGGAACCGAGATACGGGCCGGACTGCCGGTCTTCGTGAAGATATGATGGCTGCCGTTGATTCGACGCAACTGCCATCCGTAGCGGATCAGGATCTGGGCGAATTCCTTGCCGCTGACGGTCCTCACACCGCAATGTCCAGAACCTTGTCGGTTGGCCCGAGCGCAACGTTCTCCATGTCGACGGAGAGGCAGCCGTCCACCGCTTCGTACAGGCGCCCCAGCAATTCGTCGAACGTATCGGCCTGCGTGACGCAACCGGGAATCGCCGGAACCTCGGCCCAGTAGCCGCCCTCTTCCTCGTGAACGATGACCTTGAGTTTCATGAAGTTATCCAGCGCGAACCACCGTGCGATTTTATCGCAGTCGAGCTACCTGCGCGCGGTAATGATCCCGGTCTCGAGATTCAGCGCCTTCGTGATGAAGTTTCGGTATTCCCCGGTCTTGAACCCAAGACCGTGCAGGAGATCGAGCAGCTCCTGATGCGTGCGCGGTTTCGCGTAGGCATCGTGATACTCGAACAGGATCTCGCGGATCGAGCCGAGCAGCGCCTTGTCGCAATTCAGCAGGATGTCGAACTCGGCGCCTTCGATGTCCATCTGCAGGATGTCGATGCGCGAGATGCCTTCGCGTTTCACGAACGCTTCGAGCGTCATCGCGGGGCAGTCGAACTTCGCTTCGGCATCGACGCTCATCTCGTAGATCGAATGGCCGCCCGAGTTGTACGGATTCGCGTTCAGCGTGATGTGAGTCGTCGCTGGATCGCCGACGATCGCGAGGTTGTAGGCCTTGACGTTCGTGATGCCGTTGCGTGCGATGTTGCGCTTCAGGATCTCGAAGTTCTCGGGCAGCGCCTCGATCGCATAGACCGTGCCCTTCGGTCCGACGAGATGCGAGTAGTTCAGCGTCGACGTGCCGATGTGGCCGCCGAGCTCGATGACCGTGTCGCCTTCGTTGACCGTGACGGTCTGATAATCCTTCGCGCCCCACTGTTCCCAGAGCACCATCTTGTCGAGCGTCGCCGGGCGATAGAGGATCTTCTGGCCGAAAGGGCTCGTGTAGACGCGAAGCCCAGAGTCAGCGACATCGGGATCGCGCGGCGAGAACAGGCTCGCGACGGGAAACACGACTTTCGATGCGAGCATCGCGACGAAATCGCCGGGCGTCATGAACGGTCTTCCCCGTTGTCGTGTCGATTGAAGCGTGCCATGCGCGAATCCTTCTTCAATCGCGGACTTTCTTCGCGATCGCATCGAGCGCGAGCAGCGTCTCGAGCAGCGCTTCCATCTTGCCGAGCGGCCACGCGTTCGGGCCGTCGCTGAGCGCCTTGTCGGGATCGGGATGCGTTTCCATGAAGACGCCCGCCACACCGACCGCGACGGCTGCGCGCGCGAGCACCGGCACGAATTCGCGCTGGCCGCCCGAGCTCGTGCCCTGTCCGCCCGGCAGCTGCACCGAATGCGTCGCGTCGAACACGACCGGGCAATTCGTCTCGCGCATGACTGCAAGGCTGCGCATGTCGGAAACGAGATTGTTGTAGCCGAAGCTCGCGCCGCGCTCGCAGACCATGATCGCGTCGTTGCCGACGGCCTTCGCTTTCGCGACGACGTGCTTCATGTCCCACGGCGAGAGGAACTGGCCCTTCTTGATGTTGACGGGCTTGCCGGCGCGCGCGACGTTCTGGATGAAATCGGTTTGGCGCGAGAGGAACGCCGGCGTCTGCAATACGTCGACGACCGAGGCGACTTCATCCATCGGCGTGTATTCGTGCACGTCGGTCAATACCGGCACGCCGATCTGGCGCTTCACTTCAGCGAGAATGCGCAGGCCTTCGTCGATGCCCGGGCCGCGATGGCCGCTGACGGACGTGCGGTTTGCCTTGTCGAAGCTCGATTTGTAGATGAACGGGATGCCGAGCTTCGTCGTGATGCGCTTCAGCTCGCCGGCCGTGTCGAGCGCGAGCTGCTCGGATTCGATGACGCAGGGACCGGCGATGAGGAAGAGCGGCTTGTCGGGGCCGACTTCGAACGTAGTCAGTTTCATCGCCCACTCTTACCGTCGTTCCCGCGAAAGCGGGAACCTAGCGACTGTGCTCCAGTCGCCGGAAGGCGCTGGGTCCCCACTTTCGCGGGGACGACGAGATAGGGCAAATCGAACCTCACGCCACCGCTTCCTTCGCATCCGCGAACCTTGGCGCTTCCCGATTCGCCTTCTGCTCGCGCGCCGCGCGGATGAAGCCGATGAACAGCGGATGCCCGTCGCGCGGCGTCGAGGTGAATTCCGGATGGAACTGGCAGGCGAGGAACCACGGATGGTTCGAAAGCTCGACCATCTCGACGAGGAGATCGTCCATCGACTTGCCTGCGATCACGAGCCCCATATCCTCGAACTTCTGCCGGTAGCGATTGTTGAATTCGTAACGGTGCCGGTGGCGCTCGCGAATCACGTCCTGGCCGTAGAGCTCGCGCGCGAGCGTGCCGGATTTCAGCCGGCATTCCTGCGCGCCGAGGCGCATCGTGCCGCCCTTGTCGCTCGATTCGTCGCGCTTCTCGACGTCGCCGGCGCCCGTCGTCCATTCGGTGATCAGCGCGATGACCGGGTGCGGCGTCGAGCGGTCGTTCTCGCTCGAGTTCGCGCCTTCGAGCCCCGCGACGTTGCGTGCGAAATCGATGACCGCCGCGTGCATGCCGTAACAGATGCCGAAGTACGGCACCTTGTGCTCGCGCGCGTAGCGCACGGCCGCGATCTTGCCTTCGAAGCCGCGCTTGCCGAAGCCGCCGGGGACGAGGATGCCGTCCATGTCCTTCAGCAACTCCGCGGCGCCGCGGCGTTCGATTTCTTCCGATTCGACCCAGCGAAGGTTCACGCGCGTCTGTTGTTTCAGGCCGCCGTGACGCAGCGCCTCACCGAGCGACTTGTACGCATCCTTGTGCTCAACGTACTTGCCGACGATCGCGATGTTGACTTCACCCTTCGGATGCTCGACCGCGTCGACCGTGCGCTCCCATTCCGAGAGATCGGCCGGCTTCGCGTTGAGCTTCAGGCGATCGACGACGATGTCGTCGAGCCCCTGCTGGTGCAGCCAGAGCGGCAGCTTGTAGATGACGTCGACATCGATCGCGCTGATGACGGCTTTTTCCGGCACGTTCGTAAACAGCGCGATCTTGCGGCGATCCGACGCCGGCAGCGGCTGCTCGCAGCGGCAGAGCAATACGTCGGCCTGGATGCCGATCGAGCGGAGCTCCTTGACCGAATGCTGCGTCGGTTTCGTCTTGATCTCGCCGGCCGCCTTGATGAACGGCACGAGCGTCAAGTGCATGAACATCGACGCTTCCGGCCCATGCTCGATACGGATCTGGCGGATCGCCTCGAGAAACGGCTGCGATTCGATGTCGCCGACCGTGCCGCCGATCTCCACGAGCGCGACGTCGTAACCCTGCGTCGCCTCGTAGATCTTGTGCTTGATCTCGTCGGTGATGTGCGGGATCACCTGCACGGTCGCGCCGAGATAGTCGCCGCGGCGCTCCTTGGCGATCACGCTCTCGTAGATCTTGCCGGTCGTGATCGAGTTCTTGCCGGACAGCCGCGTGCGCACGAAACGCTCGTAGTGGCCGAGGTCGAGATCGGTCTCGGCGCCGTCGTCGGTCACGTAGACCTCGCCGTGCTGGAACGGGCTCATCGTTCCGGGATCGACGTTGATGTAGGGATCGAGCTTCATCATCGTCACGCGCAGCCCGCGCGCTTCGAGGATGGCAGCAAGCGACGCCGAGGCGATGCCCTTGCCTAGCGAGGACACCACGCCTCCGGTCACGAATACGAGGGGAGTCATGGACGGCAGCGATCCGCTGGTAAAGCGACATTTTACAGGCTCGGGACTTCGCTCGCGAGAGGTTTTTCGGCTTGCCGCCGTCGGCGCTCGGCTCGTCGCAAGGCCGCGAAACCGTGATAGGAAACGCCGCGCGGCTCCGTACTGAGGATCAAACCACGCGCAACCGGCTCGCTCCGGCCGCGTGGACCTTCCACCTCAGCGGAGTCCACCATGAAACACATCCATGCGCTTCTCGCCGCGGCCGTCGCCGCCGCCTCGCCGCTCGCCGGCGCGGCGACGTTCACGGTCACGAACCTCAACGACTCGGGCGCGGGCAGCCTGCGCGACGCGATCCAGCAGGCGAACGCTGCCTCCGGCGCCGATGCGATCGCGTTCCAGTCGAACCTCAACGGCACGCTCCATCTGACCGGCGGCGAGCTTGCTATCACCGACAGCACGTCGATCTCGGGTCCGGGTGCCGGCCGCGTCACGATCGACGCGAACGGCAACGGCCGCGTGTTCCATCTCGTCAACGCGAACGGCGCTGACAAAACCTACGCGATCAGCGGCCTTTCGGTGACCGGCGCCGCGATCCACGACGGCAGCGAGGATTCGGGCGGCGGTCTCTACTACACGGCCGACTCGATCCACGCCGACATCCTTCTCTCGGACATGGTGTTCGACGACAACACGGCCGCGCGCCAGGGCGGCGCGATCAGCGTCGCCGGCGCGAACCTCACGCTGACCCAGGTGTTCATGACGAACAACCGCGCCGAAGGCGGTTTCCAGCCTTCCGGCGGCGCGCTCTTCTTCGGCCGCGGCCTCGTACGCCTCGAACGCTGCCGGATCGTCGGCAACTCGGCCGAGCTCAACGGCGGCGGCATGCGCCTTTCCTCGCCCGGCGCGAACGCGGTGATCGTCGACACGCTGATCCAGGGCAATACGGCGACCCACACCGGCGGCGGCATCATCGCCGACACGATGACGAGCTTCACGATGTCGCGAAGCGCCGTCGTCGACAACACGACGGGCCAGCCCTACGGCGGCGGCATGTACTTCGCGGGCGTCACCGATGCAGGCTCGGCCGAGAACGTGATCGAGAACTCGACGTTCTCGGGCAACGCCTCGCTGCACCAGTTCGGCAAAGGCAGCGCGCTCGCGGTTTGGCAGGGCAACATGACGGTGCGCAATTCGACCTTCGCGTTCAACAAGACCTCGCCGGACGACGCGCCAGGCGCGGACGCGGGCGGCGCCGTGTGGCTCGGCGGCGGCGCGACGACGAAGATGCGGCTCGACAGCGTGCTGTTCGCGGGCAACACGCACGGCAACGGCGGCGACAAGCTCGATCTTGCGCGCAGCATCGCCGCGAGCGGCGTGCAGAGCACGATCGACGTGAGCCATTCCTCGTTCGAGGAAGCGCCCGCGATCGGCGTCATCAGCGGCGACAATATCGCGAACCTCATCAACGTCGATCCGCTGCTCGAGCCGCTGACGATGGCCGGCGGCTCCACGCCGGTGCATCCGCTTCCCGAGATGAGCCCGGTCATCGACATGGGCAGCAATCCCGCCTCGCTCGCGACGGACCAGCGCGGACCCGGCCATCCGCGTGCCGCGGCCTCGACCGAAGGCGGCGCCGAAGTGACGGACATCGGCGCGTACGAATACCGCACCGATCGCATCTTCTTCGGCGATTTCGAGCAGCACTGAGTTCACGGCGGGGCGTGAGTTGCCCGGCGTGGTGGACGCCGGGTTTCTCTCGCCCCGTCTTTCTCGCGTCCGATCGCTTCCCCCCGTCCGTCGTCATGCCCGCGAAAGCGGGCATCCATTTTCCTCTACGCAGCCAGATGGATTCCCGCTTTCGCGGGAATGACGGCAGGGAGATGCAGATCGCGCTCAATCCACCCGCGTCGCCGCCTCCGGCTTTACCGTGTTCCGCCTCGGCCGATCGAGCTGCCAGAAAATCACGGACGACGTCGACGTGATGAGCCCTACACAGACGAACGTCGCATGGAACGCCGGCAACGCGGCCGGCCCCTGCTCGACGTCGAAGATGCCGGTGAATGCGGCGAGTAGGCCGCTCGCGGACGCGACGCCGAAGCTCGTCGACAGCATCATGACCATCGAGAGCAGGCTGTTGCCGCCGCTCGCGAGCGGACCTTCGAGATCGTTCAGCGTGATCGTGTTCATCGCGGTGAACTGCAGCGAGTTGACGAGACCGAAGAACGCGAGCTGAGCGATGCGCAACCATACGGGCTCGTTCGGCGAGATCAGCGCGAAGCTCGCCATCGCGAATCCGACGAGCAGCGTGTTGCCGACCAGCACGCGCCGATAGCCGAGCTCGCGGATCACCGGCAGGATCAGCCGCTTCGAGATCATGCCCGCGATCGCGACCGGCACCATCTGCATGCCCGATTCGATCGGCGAGAAGCCGAGCGCGACCTGGAACAGGAGCGGAATCAGGAACGGCATGCTGCCGCTGCCGATCCGCGAGAAGAGATTGCCGAGGATGCCGACGCGATAGCTCGGCACGTCGAAGAGCTTCAGCGAGAAGAGCGGCGCCTCGACCTGCGTCGCGTGCAGCCAGTAGGCGACGAAGCTCGCCATGCCGAAGATCATCAGCAGCAGCACGGTCGCATGGCGAAGGCCGAGCTCGGAAAGCCCGTCGAGCGACAGCGAGATCGCGACCATGCTGAACGAGAGCATCAGGTAGCCCGCGATGTCGAAACGCTTCGCGTCGCCGCGCGCGTCCGGCATCAGCAGCAGCGTCGCGACGCCGGCGCCGATGCCGACCGGCAGGTTGATCAGGAAGATCCAGTGCCACGACGCGATCTCGACGAGCCAGCCGCCGAGCGTCGGACCGATCAAGGGGCCGATGAGACCCGGCAGCGTCACGAACGTCATCGCGCGCAGGAATTCGCCGCGCGGGAACGAGCGCAGCACCGCGAGCCGTCCGACCGGCAGCAGCATCGCGCCGCCGATTCCCTGCACGACGCGCGAGGCGACGAGCTCGCGCAGCGTCTGCGAGTACGCGCAGAGCATCGAGCCGAGCGTGAAGGTCGCGATCGCGATGAAGAAGACGCGCTTCGTGCCAAAGCGATCGGCGAGCCAGCCGGACGCCGGAATCAGCATCGCCATCGTCAGCGCATAGGCGATGACGACCGACTGCATGCGCAACGGCGATTCGCCGAGGCCCGCCGCCATCGACGGCAGCGCGGTGTTGACGATCGTCGAATCCAGCATCTGCATGAAGACGCCGAGCGCGACGAGCCAGAGCAGCGGGTTGTTGATGCGCTTTTGCGGAGCGGCGGCGTCGGGCGCGGGCATGCGCGGGAAACTATGCGACGGTTGCGGAATGTTGTCTAACACCGAATGCGATCGGGTCTGACGCGAGGCCGCGTTTTACGCGCTTGACCCTGCGCTCCGCCCTCGCCATCCTGCGCGCCACTTTCGTCATTCCCGCGAAAGCGGGAACCCAGCGCCTTTGCTTCAGACATCGAAAGGCGCTGGGTCCCCGCTTTCGCGGGGACGACGAGCATTCGGAATGGCCGTATAAAGCAAATGAGCAGTCGCTACAACGCAGCAGACATCGAAGTCCTGTCAGGTCTCGAGCC